>NZ_AFUG01000022.1:0-11246 GCF_000221545.1 Megasphaera sp. UPII 135-E | reverse complement strand
CCTAACCAAGTTGTATCGGTATACTTCTCAACGTGTAACATATGTGTTGACAACTAAGAGATAGCATTTTAATTTTTAAATAACGTTATTGACAAAAAAATATATTTATAGTAAACTAACATAGTCAATACGAGGAGTGGTACTCAAGAGGCTGAAGAGGACGGTTTGCTAAATCGTTAGGGCTCGTGAGGGTCGCGAGAGTTCGAATCTCTCCCACTCCGCCATAAAAACAAGGCACAATTAGGTGACCTTGTTTTTTTTTAAGCATATGGAAATGTAACATATAGGATATATCAAGTAGTTGTTGACAATGGTGTTATATAGTAAAATAATAGAAGTTATCATAGTAACAAGTAGTCAAGTAAAGATAGAATAAGCGTAGATATGTTGAACATGGAGTAAAAATATATGAATAATCTAATGGATACGCAATGGTGCTGCCATACAAATGGAATTGCATGGGAAATGGCAACAGCCATGCAACAGCGTGGCTTTATCCATGGCGTTACCGGAAAAATGGGTGGCGTTAGTCATTATCCTTATGAATCGTTAAATTTAGCACTACATGTAGGTGATAATCCCAAAGATGTATTAGAAAACAGAAGAAGGCTATGTCATACCATAGGTTGTAAAGTAACCGATATGACGTTTGCCAAACAGACCCACATGGATCATATTGTCGCGGTAGGCCCCACGGAATGTGGAAGCGGAGCAGGAAGCTATGACTCCGCATTAGATCATACAGATGCGTTAATGACCGATCATAAAAATATGCCGTTATTTATTTGCGTAGCTGATTGTGTACCCGTTATTTTATATGACTATAAAAGACACGCTTGTGCAGTTATTCATGCGGGATGGCGAGGTTCGGCGGCAAATATCGTAACAAAGACAGTATTTGCCATGTCCGTTGTTTATGGCTCTAATCCCCAAAATATTTTTGCGTTTATTGGCCCTTCCATATCGGCGGCACATTTTGAAGTTAGTCGTACAACGGCGTTGATATTTAAAGACTTAGGGGAGGCTTATCATACTTGTGTGAAAGATGAGGCAGAGCGAAGAACCGTTGACTTATGGCAAGTTAATTATTTGCAATTGGTGGAAAAAGGTATAGACCCTGCACATATTACGGTTACAAAGCAATGCGTATTTTCGCAAGAAAGACGATTCTTTTCTTATCGTCGTGATGGTGGTACAACAGGGAGAATGGTTGCCTTTGCTATGTTACAATAGAAAACATGTTCAGCGATAAGAGGCATTTTTCTTCTTTAAAGAGGTTTGACGTGCTTTTTTCTAAAAATAACTAGCATTTATTAGCAGTAATAGATATAATAAAAGATGTAGTATTTTACTTAGTAATACATAAATAGTTCGGAGGGATTTTCTTGATTAAGGATCAAATAGAAATAGTGCAGTCGAGAATACAAGCTGCTTTATCTCGAGTAGGGAGGACAGATCCAGTCATTTTAATCGCTGTAACTAAAAATCATCCTGTTTCTTCTATGCGAGATGCGATAAATAATGGCATTATTCATGTAGGAGAAAATAAAGTGCAAGAAGCCTTGCGTAAGCAAGAAGAATTTCCTGACAATGGAGCAACGTGGCATCTTATTGGCCATTTGCAGACAAACAAGGCTAAAATGGCGGTATCTCATTTTGATTTAATTCATTCAATTGATTCAGTACATGTGTTGCAAGCGGTTCAACATGCGGCAGCACAGATACAAAAAGTGCAAGATATATTATTGCAAGTAAATATAGCACGAGAAGAAAGTAAGTTTGGTATGACGGTTGAAGACTTTCCGGAAATTTGCAAACTGGCATCAACACTACCGAATGTTTGTGTGCGAGGACTTATGTGTATAGCACCCGATATGGAAAATGCAGAAGACGTACGTCCTATTTTTCGCATATCACATGCTTTATATGAGAATATGAAACACACATTTATGGAGGGACAAATTCAATATCTGTCTATGGGGATGACACATGATTTTGAAATTGCAATAGAAGAAGGCGCAAATATGGTTCGTATAGGTACGGCAATTTTTGGGTCAAGAAATTATTAAGGAGGAGTACACCATGGGATTAAAAGGGTTATTAACTCGTACTGTCAATTTTTTAGGAGGCGGTGAGGAAGAAGAGTTTGAAACAGATGGATATGGGTATGAAACAGAGGCAGACGATAAGGAAGTGCAAAAACCATCGCAAACAAGAAATGTTAGCTTAGGGGCTACGGGTATTGGGCGTAGCGGCTATGTATCACGGCGAGAAGAACCGTTAAAAATGGTGGTAGTAGAACCTGAAGTATTTGAAGATTCAAAAGTTATCGTAGATCATTTGCGTGCACGTACTCCCGTTATTATTAATTTTGAGGCAACAGAGCAAAAAATTAAAGAACGGGTAAACGACTATGTTAGCGGGGCAACCTATGCTGTGGATGGACGAATTCGTTCGGTAGGAAAAAACATATTAGTTTGTGTACCAGAAAACATAGAAATTGATAATAGCAAACCTGATTTTAAGGTGAGTAAATTAAATTGGTCTGCCCCAGATGTTCAAGATCCGCAATAGAACAATTGAGGTGTTAGTGTGAAAAATAGAGATCGTATTATTCGATATTATCAAGGTACAGATCAAGGTGAATTAGCAGCACGGTTTATTGATTTAGCAGATAGTGTATTACGCGGTAGACCTTATGCAATTAGTGAATTTGTATCGCCTGGGGCAATACAAATAGGCGAAACCATTTGTGCACATGAAAAAATGCTACAATTGCGTGTTTTTGGGGGCTATGAAGGAGCGGAACGAGTGCGCTTAGCCTTTGTAGACCGGACTTATGAGGGAGCTGTTCAATACGATATTCAAGCTTGTCATATAGGGTGGGATAGCCGATATAGATTACTAAGTCATCGTGATGTATTAGGTTCGTTGATGTCTATGGGGATAGAGCGATCTCGTTTTGGCGATATTCTTATGCAAGAAAGCGATGCAATTGTTTTATTGGATACCGTTACAGCACAATGTGTATGTGCGGAATTACATAAAATTGCGATGGTTACCGTAACGGTAGAACCATATTCACTAAAGGATATTGTGCCTAAACAGGAAAAAGTAAAAGAGATTAAAACAACGGTTGCTTCGCTGCGATTAGATGCGATTACGGCTTCTGGTTTTGGTATTTCTCGTACAAAAGCAGCAGAAGCGATTAAAGGTGAACGTGTACAAGTAAATTGGTTACCCGTACAAAGTGTTTCCCGCGAAGTACAGGTTGGAGATGTTATTTCATTGCGGGGCAAAGGTCGGATGGAAGTGGCTGACATAACGGGAATATCTCGTAAAGGACGGACAGGTGTATTATTAAAACGATATATGTAGATACATATTGTGCGAGCCATTCGATAGGAGGTTTTTATATGTTAACACCAATGGATATTCATAATAAAGAATTTAAACGAGGATTTCGTGGATACAGCGAAGAAGATGTAGATTCATTTATGTCCGATTTAGCAGCAGATTATGAAAAAGTGTATCGTGATTATTGTGAATTACAAGAAAAATGTGAAAAATTACAAGATAAGTTAAATCAATATGAAAGAATGGAAACAACGATGAATAACACGTTAATGTTAGCTCAACAAACGGCGGATAATGTTAAGGTTACGGCTCAGAAAGAAGCTGAACTCATCGTACAAGAAGCACAAAATAATTTACAAAAATCGAAACAAGAATTAGATTATATCATGGCTAAGACTCGGGAATTTAGAGAAAAATGTCGTGCTATTTTGACTAGTCAAATTCGTTTATTAGATGATATGACATTGGACCAGTCCGGACATGATAATGTTGATGGTGCCACGACGAATGATGTACAAGAAAATGACGATGCAAAAACAGATGAAGTTTAATAATTTATAATAAGACAGACGCTCTCTTCAGGTATATTGTAATGGGTATCACCGAAGAGAGTATCTTTATATGGGGGGGATGGTATGAAAAGTCGTATGTTGTTGATATGGATGGTGGGATTATTGATAGGAAATGTATATGCGTATAATCCATATGCACCGAATCAATTTGATGTAGTGGAACATAATTCTTGGGAATATAAAGTAAGTCAACAGGTGAGCAAAAGTGGGATTGCACCAGAAATGGCTTTTAAATTTAACGATTCCTATCGGTTAACTCGATTTGAATTAGTGCAATTTGTTGCGGTAGCTATTCAACGGCGTGAGCGTGTTTCCGAATCCGTACAACGGTTGATTGATTCGTTGCAAAAAAAACTGGATCATGAGTTGCAATATGTTACCCCATATAAACACAATGAAGAAGGAAAATAGGGATACTTATGAAAGAAGCAAACATAATAAAGGGAATAGCCCTCGATTTAGATGGCACTTTATTACATACAGATGGTACGATAGGTATAAGAACAATGCAGGCATTGCGACAACTGGTTAAGAGCGGATATTTTGTCACGTTGGTTACGGGTAGAATGTATGCAACAGCTGTTCCGTATGGAAGGCAATTGCAATTAGGAGATATACCGATTGTATTGTATAATGGGGGATTAATTAAAACGATAGAAACAGAGAAAAAATTATTTGAACAAACCATTGATAAATCAGTGGCCCAAGCATTATTGCAAGTAGCAAAAGAAAAGCAATGGCAAATTCAAACGTATATACAAGATACATTACATGTTGCAGAACGATGTGCGTGGGTACAATCGTATGAAAAAATTACGAAATGTAAAGCCATTGTTGAGGGGAAGGCGTTTTATCAAATACAAGCTGAACCCACTAAAATGGTATGTAGGGGAGAACATACTATACTAGAAGCACGGAGAAAGATGATAGAAGCGTTATTTCCACAGACTTTTACGCTCGTATATTCGGCACCGACGTTTTTAGAAATTATACCTAAAACAATTAATAAGGGAAACGGTATATGCCGATTAAGTGAAATCGTGGGTATTAAGCCGGAAAATATGGTGGCTTTTGGGGATTCACCTAATGATTTAGATATGTTTAAAATGGTAGGCGTATCAGTTGCCATGGGAAATGCGGCAGCATGTGTGAAAGAAGAAGCTGATTATGTGACCGGTACGAATGATGACGATGGTATTGCACAGTTTATTGAAGATTATATATTAGATAAGGGAGATAAGAATGGATAATTTTCGACTGATTATTGTGACAGGCATGTCTGGTGCGGGGAAAACCCATGCGGTGCAAGTGTTGGAAGATATGGGATATTTTTGTATTGATAATATTCCACCAGTGCTCATACCTAAATTCGCTGAACTTTGTATTAAAGGAGGAGAACGGGTTCGTCATGTTGTGCTTATTGCGGATATTCGAGGCGGAGAATTTTTTGATGCAATGAGTCAATCTTTAAAAGAATTAAAAGAACAGCATATTTCTTATGAAATTTTATTTATCGAAGCATCTGATCAGACGTTGGTGCGGAGATATAAAGAAACGCGTCGTGTACATCCATTAGCCCCTCACGGTAGACTGATTCAAGGGATTGCACAAGAACGAAAACGCCTTGCTAATTTAAGATGTCAAGCGAATGATATTATTAATACATCCCACTTAAAACCAAAAGAATTAAAGGAATTAATCATGAAAAAATATATGATTCATGAACCTAAAAAGGGGATTGATGTTATGATCGTTTCCTTTGGTTTTAAATATGGCATGCCTATTGATGCGGATTTAGTAGAAGATGTTCGATTTTTGCCCAATCCCTATTATATCGAAGAATATCGAAATAAATCAGGGCGAGTACCTGTCGTACGCCAATATGTAGAACAGTTTGCCGTAACTAAAGCGTATAAAGAAAAATGGTTTGATATGGTTGATTTTTTATTACCTCATTATGAACGTGAAGGAAAGAGTCAATTAATCATTGCCGTAGGTTGCACGGGTGGAATGCATCGTAGTGTATGCATGGCAGAAGCACTGTATAAACATTTACACGATAACGGGGTATTGGTTTCCATTGAACATCGTGATTTACAAAAAAATGAAGTGGAAGAAGATGCACCGGGATATGAAGGCGTATAGGGAGGGATGATATGCGACTTTTTAAGTGGTTGCATCCGGGATTGCATATTAAGCGATGGCTTTTTTTGTTTGGCCTAGGGATGATGGGCACGAGTTTTGGCTTAGTGCTAATGTTTAATTATCAGTGGTTAGCACAAATCGAAGAATGGCTATTTCGCATTTTATATGAAATGACGGGACATTATAACTATACTGTTTTAGCGACAGTGGGTATTATTATTGCACTTATTGGTGTTGGAATCATGAGTTTTGCTACACGAAAGCTTATTCGTACGATGGTTGGTGTAGTAATGCCGAGTGAATATGAGAATATAAGTGATTTAATTTTATCGAATTTAAAGCGTACAAAGGGCCCCAAAGTAGTGGTTATTGGTGGCGGTACAGGGTTATCTATTATGTTGCGTGGGTTAAAGACCAAGACATATAATGTAACGGCGATTGTCGCGGTTGCGGATGATGGCGGCTCGACAGGGAGAATTCGACAAGATTTAGATATTATAGCTCCTGGTGATTTACGAAATTGCTTAGTTGCTTTAGCCGAAAAAGAAGGGCTGATGGAAAAATTATTTGCCCATCGGTTTGGTGGTTCCGGAAATTTAACAGGACATAGCTTTGGAAATCTATTTATTGCCGCCTTAATAGAAGTATTAGGTGATGTAGAAGAAGCAATGGAAGCAACGAGTAAAATATTAAAGGTACGAGGGAAAGTTATTCCTTCTTCGGCCGATAAAATATTATTGCATGCGGAAATGATGGATGGGACTGTTGTTGATGGTGAATCGCATATTCCTCTAGCACGGGGCAAAATAAAACGAGTATTTACAACACCGATATGCCCACAAGCCATACAGTCTGCTATCGATGCAATATATGATGCAGATGCGATTGTATTAGGTCCGGGAAGTTTGTATACAAGTATTATTCCTAATTTATGTATTCCGCGTATTGCTCAAGCACTTTGCGAAAGTAAAGCAAAAAAAATATATATATGTAATGTTATGACTCAATCAGGCGAAACGGACAATTATACCGTAGCCGATCACGTTCGTGCTATTCATAAACAAGTAGGATGCCGTGTTATTGATTTTGTTGTAGCAAATAATGGACATATTCATACAGACGTGTTACAACGTTATGCTAAAAAAGGTGCACGTCCTGTACATATTGATAAAAAAGACATCCAATCGGAAGATACTATTTTGATTTCCACGGATTTGGTCAATCCGGAAAGAGGTGTTACGCATGATGCTAAAAAATTAGCGAATGTTCTAATGGATTTAATTAACGCAATGCGTACGGACTTGTCGCCTGAATTATTGCAGTATTATTTAAAACGATATAATATTAAACACCGTTAGGGGGGCTAATCATGTCTTTTTCAGAAGAAGTAAAACATGAAGTTGCTCATTGTGCCGTGGAAAATGATATAGATAGACAAGTGGAGTTAGCCGCTATATTAAGTTGCGGTGGAACGGTCTTTTATACAGAGCATGACCGGCGGGGATTTGAATTTAGCACGATTCATAGTGCCGTAGCACGAAAAGTATTGCAAATGTGGAATCATTGTTTTTCCTTGCACCCAGAAGTCAGTGTGCGGCAAGGAGTACGCTTGCATAAGCGGAATTATTATGTACTGCATATCCCTCCCGCGATAAGTGGTACAACGGCATTAAAACAACTACATTTGCTGCATGATGAACCCGATTTTAGCACTATATTGGTACAGCCAAAGCAAATACAACGCATTTTTTTGCGGGGAGCTTTTATGGGAAGTGGTTCTGTTAATCCGCCACAACGCGATTATCATTTAGAAATAATCACCCTTTATGCATCTGTTGCCAAGGTGATTTTAAAAATTATGCGGCGCTTACGGTTGATGGCTAGTATGACTGAACGCAAGGGTATGCATGTGATATATATAAAAGAAGGTAATAGTGTAGCCGAGTTTTTACAGCAGATAGGTGCAGCACAAGCCTATTTGCAATTTGAAAGTGTACGTGTGATGAAAGATATGAGAAATAATGTGAATCGAATTGTAAATTGCGAAACGGCTAATTTGCAGAAAACCGTGGATGCGGCTATACGGCAAAGGCATTGTATAGAAGTATTGAAGAAAAATGGGGCATATATACGGTTGTCAGAAAAGCTAAAAGAGGCGGCAACGTTGCGCTTATTATATCCTGAGGCCCCGCTTAGTGAGTTGGCAGCACATTCGGAAATTACTAAATCAGGCTTATCTCATCGATTAAAAAAAATAGAAAAATTAGCACAAGCGATAGAAGGTAATGATATATGAAATATGTACGATTAGGTAATATTATCGTAGGAATAATACTATGGGTAAGCACGTATAGTTATTTATACGCACTATCACCGACAACGCCACAGGTGATGTACAATATTGCTCGAGTAAATAGTAAAGCTTTAGAATTAATGGCACCGATAGATACGGGGACGTTATTGTTTTCTGATTCGCCTGAATATGTAGTACAAGATGGTATTTTATATGCAGATAAAGTGCAAGGTGATATTCGCTTTTATTTTTATCATGTAAACGATAATTTTTATGATCGAAAAATTGTCGTTATGGCATATAATCCATCACCACAGATTGTATTGGCACAAGTACGCAATAGCCAATATGCGAAACCTAGCAGATCTTATTATAAGGTGGGGAAAGAATTATCTACGTTGTATTATCGTACACAGCAATATACGAAAACAGTACTTATTATGCCACAAGATTATGCGATTTTAGATGAACGATTGGACCAGGTTGTTGTACATCCTCAAGAGTTATTTTCAGGGATAGTTGACTTATACACTGCTAAACCGCTGTTTATATCTGCAATGATGATGCCGATTACAGAAGACGCGATAACGTTTGTGAAAAAGCAACAATATTTACCTAGTGATAGGGCAAAATTACGAGGCACATTCCAAGGAAAAGAACGATATTTACAAGGGACGACACCGTATTCTACGCAAATGGGAATTTGTCATATCAAATTGGTAGATAACAAAAATGATAGATTTTTACAAGGTTGGGACAGCATGGATAGTCGCCTTGCGGATAATCGAGGAAATTATGGCGTGGCCTATACGATACATGTAAAAACAAAGGGGAAGGGGGATATTCATCTTTATTTTAATCCTCAAGGTGGGGCATATGCAGGAGTGGCAAAACTTATTTACAATAAAGGGCAACGGAATGAAATGATAAAGGATATTTCTTTGCCAGAAAAAGGATTACATATCGGACATAAAGACATGTATGCCATTCAATACATGGATACGTTTTCTGCAGGGAAGGATGTCCAAATTTTGTTCATGCCGCCAGGTGCAGCTAATTTACCGGTACGATTTATTTTAGTGCCAGAAAAAAATATAGCACAAGTTATATCCGATGAAGCGGATAGCAATCATCCTCATACTGCGGTAGAAAGAGAAGAAGCAGATAATAAACGAAATCATTACAATATGTTGATCTCTAAGAAAGACTTAGAACAATTATTACGGCCATTACAAGACGATTGAGATAAAAGAAAAAAGGTAAGGTATGATTATACCTTACCTTTTTTTATGGACAATAATTCATGTAGATGGTTCATGATTTTAATGTGGGGAAATTGATAAAAGGCTGTAGCCGGAGTAGTACCTGTGGTTACTGCGGCAAAATCACAACCATACGTATTTGCTGTTTGGGCATCAATGACATTATCGCCGATATATAACATATCCTTTTTTTGACAGCCGTATATACTGCATAAAGCAGACATTCCTTCGGGACTAGGCTTTAGATGCTGTACATCTTCGCTGCCGATTACGCCGTCAATAAGGGATGTCATGTGCTCTTTCGTTAGCGTCTCATAAATACGGGAACGTGTTTTGGAAGAGAGAATATAACAATTTGCACCTTTATCTTTCAACCCTTGGAGGGTTGATTTTGTATCAGCGTATAAATACGTGTATTTTGTCATATATTTATCAGAATAATTTACTTTATATCTATATATTAACGCTTGTACTTTTTGTGGATCTTTTTCTTGCGTTAATTGTTGCATGGCATCGAACATAGGCATGCCTATGGTTTGGCAAATCATGTCACGGGGGATAGGTGGATAACCTTCGGCCGCAAAGAGCATTTCAAAACAAATGACAATACCTTTTTCTGAATTTGCTAACGTATAATCAAAATCAAACACATAGGAACCATACATTATTCTTTAGGGGGCTCCGTGCCGAACCATTTCTTATATAGTTTTGCATAAGTACCATCTGCTTTTAATTCGTCCAAAGCTTTATTTACTTTTTCTAACTGCTCTTTATTACCCTTCTTTAATGCAAGTGCTACGGGGTCTGGAGCTAATTTTGCATCTCCTGCTATTTTTAGATCTTTGCTAGCCCCTTGTTGTAAGTAATATAAAGCAACGGATTTATTAATAATCACGGCATCGCATGTTTTATTATTTAATTCCATCCATCCTTGACTATTGGCATCATATTGTTTTACGGTTGCTCCCGCTGCTTGGGCTAAATCTACACCTTGAGTACCGACTTGTGAGCCAACTGTTTTTCCTGCAAGCCCATCAAAGCCAGAAATGGAGTTATTGTCTTTCCGGACAACGACAACATAGCCGTCATGAAAATAAGGTTTGGTAAAATCAACTTGTTTACTACGTTCTGGTGTAGCATCCATGCCAGAGGCAATCATATCAATTTGACCACTTTTTAAAGCAGGAATTAAGGCATCAAAGCCCATGCTTTTCACTTCTAATTTTTCACCTAATTTATCGGCAATAGCTTGAGATAAGTCTAAATCAAACCCTTTGAAGGTATCGTTATCTGAAAATTCAAAAGGCGGAAAAGTAGGTTCTAAACCAATTGTAAATGTATTTTTAGTTGTGTTTTCGGAAGTGGTTGAAGAACCACAGCCTGCTATTAGGGCTGCTGCAGTCATAATTGTGGCTGCACATATGAGGTATTTTTTATTCATTTTTTGCATCTCCTTTAAGTTGTGAAAAATAAGTAAAATAACAATTATACAAAACAGATTATACTATATTTATGTATAAAAAGAAATAAAAAGGGAAAAGAAAAAAGTACTTGACAATAGAATAAAAGTAAGATATACTAAATAAGCTTTATGAGTGCTGAGGATGCTTGTAAAGC
>NZ_AFUG01000023.1:0-5941 GCF_000221545.1 Megasphaera sp. UPII 135-E | reverse complement strand
CTGCCACGTCAAAGGTAACGGTGTTTCCGTCTTTGATTTCTTGTTCTGCTTTATCACCGGTAGCCTTGAGTTTCCATGCAGACATCTTACCCGTTACGGTACTGTTGCTTGTAATCTGCGTATTGATTTGGCTATTCAGAGCATCTTCATTAAGCCCCAGTGTCAGACCGGTATCATTCACTGTTGCTGTAACGTATTTATCTCCTGTTACCTTTACCGTACTTCCTGCTGTGACTGTTTGTTGACCGACTGTCTTATTGGCATCTTGGAGAGTAAATCCTTTCTGCAAAGTCGTAATATTGGTTTCATTTTTATCCGCTTTATCACTTACCGGTTTCAATGCAGCTTGAACTGTGCCCCCCGTTACAAGGTTTGCGTCATTTTCTGCAATTGCTCCTGTACCGAGTTTTTCTGCCCATTTAGCCTTAGCTGTGGCATCAATATTGGTTGCATTTTTATCTGCTTTATTTGAGAGCAATCCGTCAGATTTAGTAATATTCGTAATAGCACTATTGTTGCTGATATCAATCTTATCACCGGCTACATTGGTTATTTTTGTTGTAGCACTATTAATGTTTTTAACTAAATTTTCTGAATCAATACCATACTTAATTGTCTTTCCTGTTTGCGTAACAGTGAGTCCTTTGTCTGCTTCAGATACACCGAATTCAACTGTTTCTCCATCAGCTACATTAGTTGCGGTTCCACCTGTTGCTTGTATCTTCCAAGAAGACATGGTACCTACACCGTTTTCGGTGATTCCCAACTCTTCTTTCAATTTTTTCGTATTCAATGTATATGTTACATTTTTATTCTTATCTACAGATGCTACAAAGGAAGAAGTGGCATTCTCTGTGTTTTCCGTTGCCGCTTTAAACGTAATTGCCGTTGCTGGATCTCCGCCTAATGTTACATTACTTGTTCCCGTTCCTGCATCTTTAATCGTAAAACCTGTTTTCAATTTGGTAATTGCCGTTGCATTATTAGTTGCTTTTGTTTCAATCGGGTTCACGAAATCATAGACAGTTTTCCCCGTTACAAGGTTTGCGTTATTTGCTGCAACTTCTCCTGTACCGAGGTTAGTTGCCCATTTACCGGGAGCAGTAATATTTCCACCATCAACATCAGCTTTTCCAGCTAAATCAGTAGTCACCTTTCCCTTATAAGTATCAAAGTCACTTGTATTAACTTTCGTATTTAATTGATTGTCGACATATGTTTTTTCTGCTTTATTTGCTACTTCGTCTTTTGTTGCTTTCCCTTCAATTTCTGTTTTCAAATCATTATTCAGTTTTGCTTTTGTTATACTTCCGTCTTTAATATTAATAGTTAAATCGGAACCGATTGCTTTTCCATCACCTGTCACATCAAGAGTATCAGATTTAATTGAACCTTTTGTTACTTTATCCGTTACAAAAGTATTGGTCACAGTTTCAGTAATTTTTTCTCCTGCTAAGTCCTTAACTTTTGTTTTCCCTTGTTCTGTGAGGTTATCTAAACTGGTATTAGCTTTATCTTTAATTGCAGCATATACTTTTCCACCCGTTACAAGATTCGTATCCTTATCGGCAATTGCTCCTGTTCCGAGTTTTCCTGCCCATGCGGTTCTTTCTGCTTCACCTATATTGCCTGCGTCTTTATCGGCTTTATTTGTCAGTTCACTCTTGTCAGCTTTGTCTTTAATCGCAGCAAATACTTTTCCACCCGTTACAAGATTCGTATCCTTATCGGCAATTGCTCCTGTTCCGAGTTTTCCTGCCCATTGACCGGGAGCAGTAATATTTCCACCATCAACATCAGCTTTTCCAGCTAAATCAGTAGTCACCTTTCCCTTATAAGTATCAAAGTCACTTGTATTAACTTTCGTATTTAATTGATTGTCAACATATGTTTTTTCTGCTTTATTTGCTACTTCGGCTTTTGTTGCTTTCCCTTCAATTTCCGTAACTAATTCATCACTTAATTTGCCTTTAGAAATTGCCTTGTCCTTGATGTCCAATGTCAAATCAGCACCAACAACCTTACCATCACCGGTAACCGTTAATGTCTTAGATGTGACACTTCCTTTCTTTACCTTACCGGTCACAAAAGTTTCTGTAACAGTACTGTCAATTTGTTCTTTCGCCAAGTTTTTAACAACCGTTTTTCCGCTTTGTGTCAAGTTGTCTAAACCGGTATTGGCTTTATTATTCAAATTTTTCGTAACTTCCGTCTTATACGCAGCAAGCTCTTTATTTACTTTATCTGCTGCACCTTTTGCTTGTTCTGCCGTTAACTTTGCCGTATTTGCAGTAGAATTTGCCGTATTTGCCGTAGAGTTTGCTTGAGTTGCAGTTGAATTTGCCGCAGTCGCCGTATTTTGTGCCGTTGTGATTTCTGTTTTCAGTTCGTTTTTCGCCGTATTTATTTGTCCTACTGTGGCGGCACTGGTGACGGTCGTACTTTCTTTGACATTCGTGATTTCCTGACCGCCCATATTGAGTCCGTCTTTGGTCAAAGCGACAGCCGTTTTACCCGAACCGATGGTCAAGCCGTCCTGATTAAGCGTACTCGTCCGTTTGTCTTTGGTAAACGTAGCACTTTCTAACTTATTCAAATTATGATTCAAATTAATTTTGGCTTCAATGGTATCAAAACCATCATTCGTAGACCTTCCAAGATCTACATTAATATTACTATCGTTATCTCCACCTCGTATTTTTAGAGAAATTTTTCCTTTTTGACTGGCTTTTGTTCCTGCCGACACCCACGGTTGTCCGCCGGTATTTCCTTCGATATTAAAACCGATATTGCCTTCTACCTTAGTGTTTACATCATTTACCTTGTTATCTACACCACTTATCTTATTATCTACACCATTTATCTTATTATTAACTTGCTTCAACTGTGCCACATTGACGGCATCCGTATCTTCGCTACCGCCTGCTACATTCGTGATTTGACGAGTAATCGAATCACTGCCGATTGATAAGGCTCCGGAAGTAGATTTATTGGCACGTAGTCCGCCGATTCCTTTACCTGCATCACCGTCATTAGCATATACAGTATTCTTACCGAAATCATATGCACGCTGTCCGCCGGCTCTTGTACCTCTTGACAAAGCTCCCAAAGCTATACCGCCCGGTGCATTCGTAACCTGACTATCCTTACCTATAGCAACGGAATTATCCGCCGTTCCCTGTGCTTTGTAACCGACAGCAATGGCATCCTTTCCCTTCGCACCGTCATTTAAATAGTTTGTAGATTCTATAAATTTCTGCTCATCATTTGTCAGTGCTTTCTTTAAGCTGTCTTTCAGTTTTCCTTTCTTCCATTCATTCAATTTGTTAATAACGTCATTCGTATCCTTTACATTCAATTCCGGATAAGCATTTTTCAACTCTTGGAGAATAGTGTCAACATTCTTTCCTCTTAATCCGGAATTATCAACCCCCGTCTTATTAGAGGTGTCGTTTTCCAAATTAGTTATTACATTCTTAATCCGATCCTTGAATGTTTCATCAATTTTTTCATGATTTTTTTCTTTAACCTGTAATTCTATCTGTTTAATGCGGTAATTAACATATTTCCGATAATTCATCTCTTTCTTCTGCAGAGGAACAACCTGCTTTGAATCTCCATTCATTTTATCTACCGCCAAGTAGCTGAAAGGATTAAGATCCGAGTCCTCCGGCAGAACGCTGGATAAACGTTCTTCCAAACTGCGAAGCTGGGACACGTTCACGGCATCCGTATCACGATACCCGCCGGCTACATTGGAAATACGACGTTCACTGCCGATTTTTCCGACAGAAACAACACCTACCTGTGTGGATGACGGGAAGGTAATGGCATTACGCGGTGCCCAAGCGTCTTGCGCCAAATCTTTTTCGGTATAATCCGTCTTACTGCCTACACCGACAGCAATAGAATTCGTCAAATTGGCAAAAGATCTCACACCTATCGCCATAGAATTGTCTGCTACGGCAGCAGATTCCACACCGATAGCAGCAGAATTTTCTCCTTTAGTATAGGTAAAATGACCGACGTTCAATGAGTTATTGCCGGTACCCAGTGAAAGTGAACCTAAAACTAAGGAATTATCGCCGAGCGCATACGTACGTCTTCCGATAGCAATCGCATTATCACTCCACCGTTTAGGTCCCACTTGAACCTGTTTTTTTCTATATTCAGTTCTATCAGGACCGTTGTTTCCATCTTTCCACTGACGTAGCACGCTACCTTCATCATCAACCCATTGTTTGTTCTTTTTATCATAGGCGGCCATCATTTTTTCCAGATAGGTAATTCTATCTTGCGTAGTATCGAATCTCGTACTGGGAGGTTTAATTTTCCCTTCTCCGTTATATAGAAGAACATTCGCCATGGCATTTTGAGCTTCACTGTTTAACATCGCATTGGCACCGACATTATGACCGATAGCAATAGAATTAGCACCGAGAGCTTTCGCATCATATCCATACGCCAGCGAGCCGTCTCCACTGGAATAGGTCTTATTCCCGACAGCCAAACCGTTTTTACTCATAACACGACTTTCTTCACCAAGTGCCATACCGCCTTTAGCGCCGGAACTAACCAAAGAACGAACGCCTAATGCGGTCGATCTGTCTGCCAATGCCATAGCCAACACGCCGATAGACGTAGAAGCGTCTCCTAAAGCGACTGTTCTGGAGCCGATAGCGATAGATGCCTCCCCGGCGGCATAATTCGGCGACCATACACGTCTATCATTACCGGCATCATCTATCATATATTTATTTTTAAACCAATGAGGATTATCTTTTATCATGTCTTTATAAATTTCTCTTATGGTGTTTTCCGGTAATTTATCCGAAAACTTACTTCCGGTGAAAGCCTTCGGATCTGCATCATCACTACCGATAGAAATGGAGGCATACCCCTGTGCACGTACATCCGCACCAAGTGCTACAGCTTGGTCATTTGCCCAACTATGAGCCCCGACAACAGTTCCCTGTCCTTTCAAAACTTTCGCATAATAACCGATTGCTGTACCTTCATTACCATTTGTCGTTGCAGCATGTCCGACTGCCAATGAACCTTCACCTACTGCATGAGTACCATAACCATATGCCGTTGCTCCGAATCCAAATACACGAAATCGATTTCCTATGGCTGTTCTATGCTTCAACTCCTCTGCCAAGTCACTCTTTCCGGAAACTGTATCACCGCTGATCAGCCCCATAAGAAAACCAACTCTCCAGTTTTTACCTAACACTCCAAACGCCCCGTAATCTGCATCTGTCACCGTATGAGCACTATCCCATGGAGCAGGTTTATTTTTATCCTGGTCAATATACTTAGGAAGATAATCATATATATTATCGGCCCGGACAGGCATTGTCTGCAAAACGGTGCTTACGCCGCACAAAGCCATGACTGCCAAGACGGCCGCTTTGCGGGCAAGGAGTCCCGTCGGGGACACACTTTTCCCGTCACGCTTGGTAATTTCCGAAACAACTACGTAGCAATGTTTTACTTTACTCCAAATAACTTTGTAAATTTTGTTCATTATTTTTCCCTCCACAAAATCCCTTTTATTAAACAATACTTTTATTACATTATTAACTAAGAAGTCATATAAATACTATTAAATGCTATTATATAATAGCATTTAATAGTATACAACCTTTTCAATTATACTTTTCAATTATATAAGTATTATTTTAAATGCTTTTATAAAAAAAATTATCTATTCTAAAGAGAATAAAAATGCAATTCCATTCCTATGTTCTACCAAATTTATGAGCACACTCATCTGTCGATGAGTTTCTCACAAATGCTTTTATTTATTAACAAAGAGTATATTCGAATTGGTACCACGTATTATTAATTGCCTCTGCTACATGTATTGATATTTATACGTAACATCAAGGTTCTCCGTAAATAAAAAAAAGCGTGATAAGTAATAACTTAATTACTA
>NZ_AFUG01000024.1:0-58038 GCF_000221545.1 Megasphaera sp. UPII 135-E | reverse complement strand
ACTATTAGTGCTTTCTTTTTTTATTTATTAGAAAAGCGTCGCGTGCTTTTCCCTTTTTCTTCAGGCAAAAACAACCTAAACATGTTCTTCTACTAAATAGGTCCAGCCTTCTTCTTGTCTAATTTTACCTTCTTTCATAAGATGCCCCAACGCACGTTTAAAAGCAGCTTTACTCAAGCCGAATTTGGCCTTAATGACTGGCGGTGCCGTTTTATCGCCATATGGCATTTTACCATTACGCCGTTGCAAAAACTGCAAAATCGTTTCACTATCACCAGTTAACGCTTTTTCTTTAACATACCGCAACGATATATTAATTCGACCATCTTCTCGCAGGTACGTAATCCGCCCTTTAATTAATTGCCCAATCAAAATAGGCCCCGAAAATTCACTACGATGTAAGAACGCAATCCATCTTTCACGCGTCATGATATATGCACCTTGATCGGTCATATTATATACAGCGCCTTCTACCCAATTGCCAATAACCGCTTCTGTTGCCGGTTTAGAAGCTCTGCGCATCTCATCTTCGACTTCCATCGAAACAGCTAATCTACCTGATTTATCTTCATATAATTTGACCCAAATATACTCGCCTTCTTTCGGGCGCCCTTTCATTTCGGCAAAAGGCATAAAAATTCCCCGTTCCGTTCCGACTTCTACAAAAGCACCAAAACGGGTCGTATTAATGACTGGTGCATATCCAATCTGCCCAACCTTGATTTTAGGTAAATGCATACTCGCCGTCAATCTGCCTAACGGATCATGATACAAAAAAACATCGATCATATCACCTACCGCTAAAGGCCTAGTTTGTTGATTTTTGTGAAGTAAAATATCATCGTTTGTATTACCTGTACCGCCATCTAAAAACACGCCTACATCGCTTTCACGTAAGACTTTTAATGTTGCCAAACTATTTTCTTGCCATATTGCTGCCATCTTATTCACCCTCAAACGAAATCCGTTGTGCGTCACTCCAAAGTGATTCTAAATCATAATACGTTCGTTGTGCTTCCACAAAAATATGAATAATTACTTCTCCCGCATCTAATAAAATCCAATCACCCTGCCGGTAACCTTCCGTATGGGCAATGGTATAGCCTTGTGTTTTTAGTCTTTCTTCAATTTCATCTGCAACACTACGTGCCATCCGCTCATTTCGTACGGTACATAAAACAAAATAATCAGCTAATAAAGACGTGCCTTCCATATTTAATATCGTCACGTCCCACGCTTTTTTATCAACTGCCGCTTGAGCAGCTAATTCATAACTGGTAAGTTCTACCTTTTCCTTAGTTTCTTTCTTTATAATCGGCATATTCTTCTCCTTTAAGATATGATACATCAATTTTTTTTCGTTTCACTAGACGGATCATTTTTCTGCTCTGTTTTCTTATCACTTGCTGACGCTGGAGCAATCGCATGATTCGTTGTTCCTATTAATTTTTGTACTTCCACTGGATCAAACACCCAATATGATCGATTCGATGCGTCCAAAGCATTTCCCATTTCGCCCGGTAAGATGTAAAAATTTATTTTATTTACGGGCATATCGGCAAAACTATAGGCAAGATGAGCGATATCTTTCGTTTTAATATTTGATTGCACATAATGCCAAAAACGATACATAAATACCATATTCGTAATTCCCCAATGCTGTTGACGATTATGATATAACTGCTTTACGAACCGTTCTTGCCGCAATGTTCTTGCCAATTCCCCCTCATCATTAATATATCGCACATAGCCAAGGGCATTTTCACCATTAAGCCTTTGATACCCCTGATAAATATTAAATTCTGTTTTTCCCTTACGGTCACCATGATACATGCCGCGTTCTACGTACATCCGTAAGCCCCCATTCATATCCATAAGCTTGAAAAAGGCATCGGGCGTACAAATCGCATAAAACGGAACTGGAATATGAAAAATATCCTCAACAACTGCTTTTAATAAAGATATCCCCCCCTGTGAATATATATCACGTAAATATTCACTCTTTTTTTCTTGTCTACTTTCTACTTTCGTATTATCAGGAAGCATAATAAAATCAAGTTGTTGTTTTTCTTCATTCACCGCAGCGACTGCGATAAAATTCGTTTGTTTCGGTTGTTCTTTATCTACCCCTACAATCAATACATAAAGTGGCACATCTGGACTGATTTGAGAAAATGCTTTCGTACTGTTAGCCCCTCGTTCATTCGTAGAAAAGGCTGAAAATGACGCCCCCAAACGAATGATAATTATCCCTAAGATCACCAGCAAGATAACCACTCCTAGAGCTATTCTTTTCCATAAACGTCGCCGCTGGCCAATAACTCGTGGATGAACAGAACGCCGTCTTTTTTTTCTATCTCGTTTCATATCCTTTTCCTTCTTTATTCTTCATAATCATAGCCAATAAAGCATTACGATTGACAATGGTACCCACATAAATAGGTTGCTTTTCTTCCAATAAATGATATAACGTTGAATCATAACCGGCCAATACCGCCCTATCTAAATCTTGTTTAGCTAAGGCTCGTAATGTTTCTACACCTGGAAAGGTTCTATGTACTTCAATATAATCTGCCAAAAACACAATTTTTTCAAGCGTATTCATCACGGGAGCTCCCGTGGTATGGTGTGCCAAGGATGCTAACAATGTAGCATCGGTTACACCAAATAGCTCTCGTGCCATAGTAACCGCCGCATAGCCATGCAACAAATTGCCATTAACCATAATTTCTGTATCTAACGTGTCGCCAAAGGATCGTTGTGCCAAGGATTGCATTTGCTCTAAGGGAAGCTGTTTTGCCACATCATGCAATAGGCCTGCAATTTCCGCTTGTTCCGGATCTCCACCATACTGTATAGCTAATTGCTTTGCCGCCGCGGCAACACCAACCACATGCTGATAACGTGCTGTTGTCAAGTGCGTCTTTACGTAGTGTAAAATTTGTTCTTTTTGCATTATCCTCTCCATTTATATACCCCATTTACTTCTATATACTCTTGTACAACCGTTGGTAAAAAATAGCGAACTGATTTTCCCTCGGAAAGCCTATTACGTATATCCGTTGACGATATCTCCATAGCAGGTACAGGAAGTTTGATGATTTTCTTACTACGTGTTCCAAAATAGGTTGCGACCTGATCTATGTTTTCGGTGCCATCTGGTCGTACGGCACCTACCACATAACACGCATCTAATATCGCTTCTGGTTCTTTCCAATAAATCAAATCGTGAATCGTATCCGTACCAGAAATAAAATAGATTGTTACCCCTTTTCCCCAGTGTGTAGCAAAATGCGTAATCGTATTAATCGTATATGAAATACTAGCTTGCTGTATTTCCCAATCGCTGACCTTAAAATAAGGATTATCGGCAGTTGCTAATTGCGTCATTTCAAGACGTTGTAAAGGCGTTGCTCCCTGCACTTCCTTTTGGGGTGTCTGATAAGAGGGAACAAAATAAATTTTCTCTAATCCCAACGCCTGTCTTGCTTCTTCAGCGATCATTAAATGCCCCATATGAATTGGATTAAAGGACCCTCCCATAATCCCTATTTTTACCTTATTCATAATACCAATAAATGCCTCCCCAACAGATACACATGGTCACTATATATAATATGAATAATAGGCCATAATATTTCCACTCATATTGAGTCTTTGGTGCCATCATGTACTGCCGTAGCGTACGATAATAACCTTTTACCCATCGTCTCATTACCGAATTTGTCCTTGTCCTTGAATTTGATATTTGTAAGACACAAGAGCGGTTAATCCCATAGGACCACGCACATGCAATTTCTGCGTGCTAATGCCAATTTCTGCACCAAAACCAAATTCAAATCCATCGGTAAAACGAGTAGACGCATTGACATATACGGCTGCTGAATCAACATCTGCTAAAAACATAGCTGCACGTTCCTTATCTTCCGTAACAATTGCTTCCGAATGATGTGTACTATATTGACGGATATGTGCTAAAGCCGCTTCTAAAGATGGCACCGCCTTAATAGATAAAATTAACGCATTATATTCTGTTTGCCAATCTTCTTCTGTTGCCGCCTTTTCAATTCCCAATGCCTGTATTTGTGCATCTCCTCGTAATTCCACGTGCTGTTGTACCATCCGTGGCTTTAATTTTTCTAAAAAAGGTGCTAATACAGCTTCATGTACCAACAATGTTTCCATTGCATTACATGTAGAAGGACGTGAAACCTTAGCATTTTCGACAATATTTACAGCCATATCCAAATCGGCATATTTATCTACATACACATGGCATACGCCACTCCCTGTTTCAATACAAGGAACCGTTGCTGTATTCACAACCATTTGAATTAAACCAGCACCACCGCGTGGAATAGCTAAATCAATATAAGGACGCAATGTCAACAATTCTTTTACTAACGCCCTATCTGTATTTTCAATTAATTCTACCGCCGCCGTAGGTAACCCCGCCTTTTGTAATGCCTCTTGAATAACCTGTACTAACACGACATTAGAATGAATAGCCTCGCTTCCACCACGTAATACACAAGCATTTCCAGATTTTAAACAAAGAACAGCCGCATCTACCGTAACATTAGGGCGTGATTCAAAAATAATAGCAATAACCCCCAACGGTACGGTAATTTTTCTAATCAACAACCCATTGGGACGCCGTTGTTCCGAAAGAATATGACCAACCGGATCTTCTAAGGACGCAACTTGACGTACCCCTTCGGCCATACTCAACACCCGTTCTTTCGTAAGTGTTAACCGATCAATCATTGCTGGGCTCATGCCACGTTGACGAGCCCTATCAATATCTTTCTTATTTTCTACTAAAATACGTTCATACGATACTTCTAATGCGTGAGCAATCGTTTCTAAGGCCTTATTCTTAACATCCGTAGAAACGTTCGCTAATTTCCGTGCCGCTATACGTGCCTCTTTTGCTTTGATAACTACTTCTGATGACATATACTTCCTCCATCTTATTGCATAATCACTAAATTATCTCTATGTACTACTTCTTCATAAACACCTTCATGCCCTAATATATGAGATATATCTTCACTCTTATACCCTTTAATCGCTTGTATATCACTGGCATTATAATGAACAATCCCCTTCGCAATAACCAGTCCATCATACATAATAGATACAATATCACCTGCTTCAAAGGTACCTTTTACTTCCATAATTCCCACCGCTAACAAACTCGATCCATGCTGAATAATAGCATTTTTACAGCCTTCATCAACGATAATCGTTCCCCGCGATTTGCCTGATGATAAGAGCCATCTTTTTTTGGTATGCAACGACGTTTCTTTTCCGGGAAACCATGTTCCCACTTCCTCGCCAACACAAATACGTCGCAATACATCCTCTTCGCTTCCTGAAGCAATAACCATATCAATATGAGCCGCTGTAACCAGAGCCGCCGCTTGAATTTTAGTAAACATGCCGCCCGTACCTCGTGCCGTACCAGCTCCACCCGCTATATCATAGCAATGCCGATCAATCGTTTCCACCACCGATATAAGCCTTGCATCATCATGTTCTTGCGGATTTTTGGTGTATAAACCATCCACGTCAGAAAGTAAAATCAATAAATCCGCATCAATAATAGTACTTACCATAGCCGATAAAGAATCATTATCACCAATTTTAAATTCATCAATAGCAACAACATCATTTTCATTGATAATCGGAATAATTCCCATATCTAGCATGGTCAGCAACGTATTCCGAGAATTAATAAACTTACTCCGATCATGGGCATCCATGCGTGTTAATAAAACTTGCCCCACCGTTTGTCCATATTCACGGAATATTTTTTCATATGTATGCATTAAAACCCCCTGCCCTACGGCTGCTACCGCCTGTTTTTCACGAATAGACTGAGGTTTATGAGTTAGTCCTAACGGTCCCATACCCGCACTTACGGCTCCAGAAGAAACTAAAATCATTTCCTTACCTTGATTGGATAAATTAGCTATATCTCGTGCCAATCTATCAATACGATGATAATTCAATTTTCCCGTAGCATATGTTAAAGTGCTAGAACCAACTTTGACGACAATTCGCTTTTTAGCTACTAAAGCTTGTCGTTGTTCTGACATACTATCACGACCTTATTATAGGATATCTTCAAAATGAGATTTTTCCTTTTTCTTTTTAAATAAAATACCATAACGACCAATTACTTGAATCACTTCCGCCCCTAACATATCCGCTAAGGCTTCTATCGTTTCTTTTGTATCTAATACTGCATTAGGCAATACATGCACTTTAATCAATTCCCTTGCTTGTAAGGCCTCCCGCGTACTATCAATCAAGGTATCACTCATGCCTTCTTTACCAATTTGGACAACTGCCGACAGCTGTACTCCCAATGCTTTTAATTTCTGTTTTATTTTCCCCTTCACCCAATCATCTCCTTATGCGTGATATTCAAATTCCATTTCATAAATTCTAACAGTATTCCCATCGCAAATACCTTTTTCTTGTAATAATTTATCAAGTTCCATATAGCGCCAAATACGCTGAAACCGCCGTACCGACTGGTCATCATCAAAATTCGTCATCGCTACGAGATTTTCAATACGAGATCCCGTAATAACAAAAGCACCATCACTAGCACGGGTGATAACAAAATCTTTCGTATCCTTTGCTCTATATATGACTTCTTCCTCTTTCTCTTCTGCTTCTGCCTGATAAGCTTCTACTTCTGTCCATACGCGTTCGAGCAACACATCTAAGCCTTCACCCGTAACCGCACAAATAGGATATACTTCATTTCCCCTTTCTCCCATGTAGGCTTCTAACCGTGTCAATGCTTCTCGATTGTCCCCTAATAGATCTACTTTATTTGCCACAATAATCTGTTTTTTATGTGCTAATTTTTCACTATATTTTACCAATTCTTCGTTTATTTTTTCATAATCTTCAATCGGGTCCCGACCTTCCATGCCCGATACATCTAGCACGTGTAATAAGATTTTTGTACGTTCAATATGACGTAAAAAAGTATGTCCCAAACCAACGCCTTCACTAGCACCTTCAATTAATCCCGGAATATCCGCCATTACTAAGGTCCGGTGATCGTTTAAATCAACTACCCCTAAAATAGGATGTAATGTCGTAAAATGATATGCTGCAACTTCAGGCTGTGCCGCTGAAACCTTACATAAAATGCTTGATTTTCCCACACTAGGATAACCTAGCAACCCTACATCGGCAAGTAATTTTAATTCCATTTGTAACCATAATTCTTCACCCGGTTCACCTTTTTCAGCAAACGTTGGCGTCCGGTTTGCACTCGTACGAAAATGCCAATTTCCCCGACCTCCGCGACCGCCTTTAGCAACTACGACACGTTGCCCATCAACACGCAAATCAGCTAGCAAATCGCCATTACTTTCTTCCTTTACAATCGTTCCGACTGGTACGGGAATGATAAGTGGCATAGCATCTCGTCCGTATTTATTGCTGGACAATCCACGCCCACCCGGTTTCGCTTTAAATAAACGTCGATACCGAAAATCTAACAACGTATTTATATTTCTATCAGCAACAAGTATCACATCGCCCCCTTGACCACCATCGCCGCCATTAGGACCTCCCTTGGGTACAAACTTCTCATGACGAAAACTACTCATGCCATCTCCGCCTTTACCCGATTGAACAAAAATTCTAGCTTTATCTATAAACATATAACACCTCTTATGCAAAATATAAACGTATCTACATAGAAAAAAGACACAGCATCCATATACTATGTCTCCTGTCTATCTGTCCTACTATATAATTATTTTTTATTGTAAAGCAAAATAGCAGACCTGTAAAGTATTATTTCTATTCTTCTACGGGAATAGTGTAAGCATCGGGTAACACCGCTTTTTGGGCTTTTCCTGAAAGCAACCGATACGCAGCTTGAAGTGGTAAATCCTGTCGCCATAAAGGATCTTCCTGTACTACCACATCAGGCGTAATACCTTGTAAATGAATTTCTCGACCTTTATTCGTTTTATACCGAGCAATCGTTAATTTAATTACCCCTTTATCTGCTAAGGGATACACCGTTTGAACAGAACCCTTACCAAAAGAAGGTGTTCCAACCACTTTACCTAAATGTAAATCTTGAATATCACCAGCAACAATCTCAGAGGCACTAGCAGAAGATTTATTCATTAATACGGCCATAGGAATAAGATCTTTCGTTCCGGCAGCCCGAAAAGTTTGTTCTTTACCGTTCGCTAACGAAAAGGATAAAATCGTACTATTTTTCGGCACGAAATTAGAAGAAACAGCTACAGCCTCTTGAATTAACCCTCCTGGATTATTCCGTAAATCTAAAATTAACATTTTCATGCCTTGCTTACGCAATGTTCGATAGACTTGCGTAAACTCTTTTCCCGAATCTTCCCCAAAAGCAAATATTCGAATATACCCAACATTAGAGCCCGCAATAAGCGTTCCCTTCACCTGCTTAATTTGTAAAGCTTGTCGCGTGAGCGATACCTCCTTTTTCTGTCCTTGACGCAATATGGTTAACCGCACGGGAGTTCCAGGCAAGCCACGTATCGCTTCAGATATTTTTTCTATGGTCCAATCCGTTGTCGCTTGTTTATTAATCGCAATTATTTCATCACCCCGCTGCAAACCTGCCTGTTTTGCTGGCGAAGGTGTCACGGTATCCACTAAGTAAGTAACTTGAACCCTCCCATTAGCCCCTTCTCCTAACAAAACACCGATACCACCATAAGATGCAGATAATTGTTTCTTAAATGCATCAAATTCGCGTGCAGAAAAATAACGTGAATAAGGATCGCCCGTAGATTGTACAATACCCCGCAACGTATTCTCTAAGACAACGGGACCATCAACGTTGCCAGCAAATTGTTGCCGTACCAATAGAACCGTTTTATATACCAAAAACATCCCCGGTGCACTACCAAATAACCAATAAGACAACATTAATGTACCGCCAACAAAACCGACAATAGCAACCAAAATTCCCCCGAGAAACAATTTTAATTGTCGTTGATATTGTTTGATAATTCGTATCATATTTTTATGTTGTTTCACTCCTATATACGTACTATAAATAACCTAAAGGATTAACAGGTGCACCATTCTTACGTACTTCAAAATGCACATGCGGTCCCGTAACATTACCGGTCGCACCAGATGTCGCAATAACTTGCCCCTTGCCTACGGCCTGTCCTACTCGGACACGAACTAAACTATTATGAGCATAGAGCGTAGAAATACCACCACCATGATCGATAATAACAGCATATCCATACCCACTGATCCAACCAGCTGAAACGACTACTCCTGAATCAGCGGCATGAACAGGTGTCCCTGTTCCTACACCAATATCAATACCACTATGGAAAATTTTTCGTCCAAAAATAGGATGTACGCGATACCCAAACGGAGATGTAACCGGACCAGATACAGGCCATCCTAAGCGGCCCGTACTAATGGGTGGTGCCGCTGGCACAAAAATACTTTTTCCCCCTTTTTTGATCGCATGTCCCCCTCGTTTTGCGGCTTCTTCGGCCATCCGCTTACGTGCCGCAGCAACAGCTGCTTCAGCAGCTCTATCGGCCGCACGCTTACGCAACATCGCCCCAATTTGTGCCGATGATGCTTCCAATTCCTGATAAGCCTTATCAGCTACCGCTTTATCATGCTGTGCCTGATACAAAACAGCTTGCAGCTCTTTCTTGTGCTGACTAATTTCTTCTCTTTTTTTCACTGCCGCTGCTTTTAACCGCAATTCTTCCGTTCGTTGTCCTTCCAACTGTGCTTTCATTTGCTGTATCGCATCCCGCTGTGTCCGAATAGATGAAATTAACTCCATATCTGCACTAATAATCCGCCGTAATAACTCAACGCGATTAGCAAAATCATTAAAATCTTTTGCCCCTAATACTACATCAAGATAATTCAACTGCCCATGCATGTAAATTTGACGAATCCGCCGCTGAAAGACCACTTGCCGAGCATCTAATTTGCCTTGCTCCTGTATTAATTGAGTCTGTAATACACTAATTTTTTGTTCTGTCACAGCCAACTTCGCCGTAATATTTTTTTCATCATTTTCAGCTGCTGCCAATTGATCTTGTATTGTTTTTATTTTTTCAAATACATTGCCAATCACCTTTTGCGCTTGTTGACTCTTTTGTGCCTGAATTTGCATTTGTTGCTTTACGGAAGACATTTTTTGATGCAGATCTTCATCTATGGCAAACGAATGCAAGGAAGGACTTAACAACGCTATCGTAACAGCTATAACTATGTATTTTTTCTGTGCATTCCCTTTACTCATACCTTACACCTTCATATATCGTTTCAACGAAATAGTACTACCAATAGCACCAATAAACATACTAAGAACCAACAATCCGCCCCCAATATAATACATGAATGGATTCATGCTAACCAAAGGCAAAAAGGCTAAAGAACGCTGAATTTCAGACGTCACAAATCGATAAAATTGAAATAAAGCAACATCGGCAATCACGCCACCAATCAGGCCAAGTAATAAGCCTTCTAATAGAAAAGGCCAACGAATAAACCAGTTTGTAGCACCTACATATTTCATAATACCAATTTCTTTGCGACGAGCAAAAACAGTCAGACGTATCGTATTAGAAATAATAAACAATGTTGCTACTGTTAATATAATGATAATTGCAATTCCACCCCATCGGATCACTTTGGTAATATTCAACAATTGTTCAATAACATCTTGACCATAATGCGAACTTTCTACTTCGGGATAGGTCGCCACCAAAGCGGCTGTTTTTTTCACGGCTTCAGCATTAGTAAACGTAATTTCATAAGATGTTGGCAATGGATTCTTACCTTCAAGTGCTTCTAAAATCCCCGGTTGATCCTTCATTCGTTCTTTTAGCTCAACCATAGCTTGATCTTTATTCGTAAATTTCAATTCACGAATATCCGGTAATGATTTTAATCGCTTACCTACGCCCATAACTTGCTCCGTTGTCAACCCTTCCTTAAGATAAACGCTAATTTGCACTTGATTTTCTAAATGTCCAGCAAAATTATCTAAATTGCTCACTAAGATCACAAATAATCCCAAAATAAAAAAGGATAAGGCCACTGTAATAATAGATGCAATCGACATAAAACTATTTCGATAAAAAGAGGTGATTGCCTCAGACATAAAATATCTAATCTTCATTACTATATCCCCCTCGTAATTCATCGCGAATAACATTGCCATCGACAATTTCTACTACACGTTTATTTAATAGATCAACCATTTGTTGATCATGTGTAACCATCAATACAGTTGTACCCATATGATTAATTCGTTTAAAAATATCCATGATATCTTTTGAGGTATCCGGATCAAGATTTCCTGTCGGTTCATCCGCAATCAATAGCAACGGTCTATTAACAATAGCCCGAGCAATAGCCACTCGTTGTTGTTCCCCACCACTTAAATTTTGGGGCAATACATCCGCCTTGCCAAGCAAACCGACTAAATCAAGGACCGTCCGTACCCGTTCTTTAATAGTACGCCGCGAAGCACCAATTACTTCCATTGCGAATGCTACATTTTCTTCGACAGTCTTATTGGGCAATAATCGGAAATCTTGAAAGACAATCCCCATTTTCCGACGTAAATAAGGTACCTTCTTTTTATGCAACTTCTGCACCTCGATACCATCGACAGATACACTACCTTGAGTTGGGATTTCCTCATGCGACAGTAATTTAATCAACGTTGATTTTCCTGCACCACTAGCGCCTACGACAAACACAAACTCGCCTTTGCCAATATGTAACGACACATGACTTAGTGCAACCGATCCATTATCATATATTTTTGATACATCTTTAAAATCAATCATATATACCTCTCTTTATTATACTACAAAAATCGTTTTATCTGCTGCCACGGTGTACGTAATCTTCCCTTACCCCATAACACGTAAGCCACTAAATATAGATTGCGAAAAGACTGTCGCCGAAGATGAACCACCTGTTTTTCCACATGCGGCAACAGCATCTTTTGTTGTAGACGCTGCTGAACCTGTGTGATGATCACCTGGTGCGATACATCTTCTACCGTACCACAAACGGTCTCACCAATCGAATGTATAAAACCGTCTATTTTAGGGTCATAAGAAATAGCTACCACCGGTATTTTCATTAATGTGGCAAAAATCAAAGCGTGTAGCCGATTAGCAATGACGACATCCATACATGCCATCAGTGAAATAAATTCTTCTGTTGCATACGAAGCGTCTAAAACATAAGCTTCCGTTTGCATCTCTTTTACAATATCATAGGCAATAGGTACGTCCGTAGGATATTGCATGGGAATAAAAATAATTTCTACCCCCTCTTCACGTTGTAACCTATCCGCGGCTTTCGCTATTTCTTTTTTATATACCTCAACTTCTTTCCACTCTCGTAAGGCAATACCAACTCGTCGTTTTCCGCTGATACAGCCAGCTGCTTGAAGTACACCTTCACCAAAAGAAGTGTTCCCTGGAGAAATAGATAAAACCGCATCAGCCGTCACATGAATGGGTGGCTTATCCACGCCCATCTGTAATAAATCCACCTTCGATTGCCTATCACGTACGCCAATAGCTGCCACCTGTCGCAAAACAAACCGCATAACGTATCTAGCCATTCGTCGCCGCACTGGGCCAATTCCTTGTGCATACAGGACAACCGGCTTTCTTAGCAGTCGTGCAAAGAGTATAATACCCAGATAATAATATATACTACGTGCACTGGTTACGTCTTGTAATAGACTACCTCCACCGCTAAGAAGCAAATCACTTTGTCGTAACACTTGAAAAATTTTCCAAAATTGCGTACGTCCTATTGCTCGTACATCATGTTGCTTTGTAGTCCTCGCTGGATTTCCTGTAAGGACGGTAATATTCATATCTCCTTCTAATTGTCGCAACGATTCAATAATCGCCGTCAACATTGCCTCATCACCAGCATTAGCAAACCCATAGTATCCAGAAATAACAATATTATGTCCCATCATCCACCCGCTTTCCTATCCATATTTTTCCCTGATGTAGCAAGGCAAGCACAATTACTACTGCTACACCTATAAAAACACCCACAAACCAGCCGTCAACACCTCGCAAGAGAGACATTAAAAAGGGCGTGCGTATATGAGCAAACGTTTCTACCATGGATCCTAAGCCGATAGTTGCACCAACTACCATAAAGAATTGAAATAACGATGGCCATTGCCGATATATAGCAGTTACCATAAGGAAAAATGCTGGATAGCCAATAAGGAATTCTTTTTCTCGTGGTCGTGCATACATGACGCTTTCCAAAAATCTTCGCATGGCTACTTCAAATCCAGGAACAGGCACACCTGCCGTATGCCCGCTGCGTCCTAAGAAAATATATGCACCAATAACAAGTACGCCAATAATACCTAACGTTTGCATACGAATAGGTACATTTAATACATATTGGCATAATTTTTTCGTTTCTTGCCATGTCGATAACCGATATCCATGCAAAGGAAATACCCGTAAATATCCCCAAATAACCAGTAATAATGGCAATATAAAAGTTACTTTTACACCACGATAAAAATCAAATTCCATAAAGAAACGAATATTACCTAACATACCAGCAATATAAATTCCACCTACTAAGGAAAATAAAACTGCCACCGTCAAAGAAATAATTCCAATACAAATAATTTTTTTATATGTATGTACTTCCTGACAACTGTATTGTTTTAACTGTTTTACCACTAATAATATCGCAATAACAGGAGCAGAAACGGCACAAACCAAGGCAAGCAATTGTAAAAACCATGCACCATGAACAGCCAAACTTCCTGCCACGCCAATTGCGGCCGCCAACGGTAATAAACGACGATTTACCCGTTCGCTCAATGGCAATAATAGATTCAGCAGCCATAAAAATCCACTGCATGCCCCCAATGCGGCAATTGCCAATAATAATCGCGTTGGATAATACGCAGGCATAACCGATGCCCGACCTAAGTGATACCCCCGTTGTTGTAATTTTTTTGATACATTGCTTATATAAGACAAATTCGTTTCTGTGAGATTCTGTCCTTGCAAGGGCTTTTTATATAAGGGATATAAATTAAACCGCACATTTCGTTCTAAGTCACTAATGTAATAACGCATAGTAGCTTCACCAGGTGCAATTTTTTCCAGTTCTTCTTTCGACATAGCATAGGCACGTACCGTTCTATGATCTAATAAGGCAGCTAATTCATACATACCAGCTTGTGGATCGTATTGTAATTGTCCCGTCGCTTCAATCATATAAAAAGGGCACGTACGTTGTTTCATTTGTTGTGCCGTATACGCTAATAAAGGTCTCATTTTATTTACGTCATGATGATAACCTAACACATCCTTGCCTACAAACATCATACCAGACACATGCTGCATCTTATCCATGCGGGCAAAGAAGTGTTGTACCTCCGCGGATGTAGGTTCGCCATAATTAGTTGGCCGTAATACCGCAAAAAATCCATGAGCTGCCACGTAGTTCACATCGGCACTTAAAATCCCCAAATTGACCTCACCAATTTCAGGCATAATGCCACGAATACCCGCAATACGATATTCACCATTACTTAAATTGGCCACGTTTCTCGGATGTAGTCGTATACCCAAATCAGATACTACTTCATCAAAATAAAGATCTTTTTCTGCTTTTGGCTTACCAATTACATAATAATCATACGAATAATCTTGAATATGGAGTTGTGGATAATATAACCGGGCCATGAGGTTAGTTATTATCGAAATATCACCACGTTGAGCCAGTTTATTCAACGTTGTATCATACATGGTAAAACTCGTAATACCAGCTTCCCGCACCATCTTGAACATAGTTTCATTATCATATCCATCACTACGTGCCATACGCACGACCGCATCATAATCTAATGCTTGTTCAATTGTTTTACTGCGTTCCTCGATATGATACCGCTGTACACACAGGATAAGACTGCACAATAAACCTAGCAACACCGCAAAAATCATTACTTTTTTACTAATATTCTTCTCCATTGTCTAGACCCACCTATTTATGTTTCATCCTACTAGTTCTTCACTGTATGAACTAATCATCCTTTCCTCATCTTACGCGAGAGGCTGAGCTATCTTCTTATTTTTTTCTTGTTGTAAATATCCTTCAATAAACATGTCCAAGTCACCATCCATTACGGCTTGAACATTACCTGTTTCAACATTCGTCCGATGATCCTTCACCAAATTATATGGATGAAATACATAAGAACGAATCTGACTTCCCCATTCAATGGCTTGATGGACGCCCCCAATTTCCGCTTTTAGCTGTGCTTGTTTTTCTTGTTCTAATTCAAACAACTTGGCCCGTAAATACTTCAAACACATCTCTTTATTCTGTAATTGTGACCGTTCATTCTGACATTGAACTACGATACCCGTTGGTATATGGGTCATCCGCACAGCCGAACTTGTTTTATTGACATGCTGTCCCCCTGCACCAGATGCTCGAAAATAATCGACACGCACATCATCCATGTTAATTTGAATATCTACATCCTCCGGCAATTCCGGCATTACATCGACGGCTGTAAAGGACGTGTGCCTTCTTGCGGCCGCATCAAATGGTGAAATACGAACCAGCCGATGCACCCCTTTTTCAGACTTCAAATAACCATAAGCTAAATCGCCTACCACACCAAAAGTAGCACTCTTAACACCAGCTTCATCCCCTGGCTGTAAATCCATTAGCACCAAAGTATATCCACTACGTTCAGCCCAACGAGTATACATACGAATAAGCATTTGTGCCCAATCTTGTGCTTCCGTACCACCTGCACCAGCATGAAATGTAATGATCGCATTGCAATGATCATATTCTCCTGATAAAAGCAAACGAATTTCTTGTTTCTCTACTTCTTCTAATAACTGTTTATATTGTGTTTCCAATTCGTTTAAAAGGGATATTTCCCCTTCTTCAATCGCTAAACTAACATAATCATATAATTCTTCTGCTCGCCGTATCAACGAATAATGTGCTTCAACGGCTTCTTTTAAAGCGGTTGCTTCTTGTGAAATGTTTCTCGCCCGCTCTGGATCATTCCAAAAATCAGGATCACTCATTCGGATATCCAAATCCATTATTTTTTCCTCTTTTTGAGGTAAGTTAAAGTGAATCCCCGATTTCTTGTATTCTTTGTTTTAAGTCTTCTATCGGCTTTCGCAATTCTTCTAATAACACAAGTATCACCATCTTTCTACTATAACCAAACTTGATATCATCTGTATATAAAATGAGATTAGGCATAGCTAATCTCATTTTATATTTCTAGCATATTTCCATACTACTAGGATGGAGTTTGTTCGCTTTTATCACCTAAAGAATCCATTTCTTCATGTACTTCATGAGATCCTTGCAAATGATCTTCCACTTCTGGTACTGGTACACTATACGTAATTTGAATATGATATAAGAATGTAACCACTGTACGTTTAATCGAATCTATCATTTCTTCAAACATCTCATAGGCTTCAAATTTATATTCAACAATAGGATTTTTTTGTCCATAGGCACGTAAATTTATTCCTTCTTTAAGGGCATCCATCGCATCCAAATGATCCATCCACTTACTATCTACCACACGCAGCATGATTGCCTTCTCTAATTGTCGCATCGTATCACTACCAATTTCTTCTTCGCGGGCATCATATAAGCGAACTGCTACATCTTTTAGTTTTTCTTGCACTTCTACTCGACTTAAATTTTCTAAATTTTCTACGGTCAATGCACCTTTTGGTACAAAGTATTGTTCCATCTGTGCTACTAATCCTGCAAAATCCCATTCTTCAGGATATAACTTTTCATCGGCATATTTATCTAAACCAGCAGCAATGATATCATCAACCATGGATAAAATAATATCACGCAACGACGAAGCAATAAGCACTTGTTTCCGTTGACCATACAAGACTTCCCGTTGTTGATTCATTACGTCATCATACTCTAAAACATACTTACGAATTTCAAAATTATGATTTTCTACTTTCTTTTGTGCTTTTTCAATAGACTTCGTAATCATGGAATGCGTAATCGGCTCATCTTCATCCATCCCTAAGCGATCCATAAATTTAGCAATATTATCAGAGCCAAAAATACGCATCAAATCATCTTCTAATGAGAGATAGAAACGCGTTGTACCAGGATCGCCTTGACGACCGGCACGACCACGCAATTGATTATCAATACGACGACTTTCATGGCGTTCTGTACCAATAATCATGAGACCACCTAATTCAGCAACCCCTTCACCCAACTTGATATCCGTACCACGACCAGCCATATTTGTAGCAATCGTAACCATATTACGTTGCCCCGCATTTTTAATAATTTCGGCTTCCATTTCATGATATTTCGCATTTAAGACATTATGTGCTATATTTTCTTTACTCAATAATTGACTGACAATTTCCGATTGACTAATCGATGTCGTTCCTACTAAAATCGGTTGTCCTGTCTTATGCCGTTCGATTACATCGCGAACAACTGCACGATATTTAGCATTTTTCGTTTTATAAATAACATCCGGTTCATCTTTACGAATAGCGGGTTTATTGGTAGGAATAACAAATACATCTAATTTATAAATTTTATTAAATTCATCTTCTTCTGTTTTAGCTGTACCGGTCATCCCACTAAGCTTATCATACATACGGAAATAATTTTGGAATGTAATAGTAGCCAAGGTTTTACTTTCACCCTGTACCTGTACGTTTTCCTTGGCTTCAATAGATTGATGCAACCCATCACTAAAACGCCGACCAAACATTAACCGCCCCGTAAATTCATCAACAATAACGATTTCGCCATCTTTGACAACATAATCTTTATCACGATGCATCATAAAACGAGCACGCAATGCTTGAATGACCAAATGGTTGAGATCTAAATGTTCACGATCAAACATATTTTTAATGCCCAACATTTTTTCAACTTTTGCCACACCACTTTCTGTAGGTGCAATGGTTTTTTGTTTTTCATCCATCGTATAATCGTCTTTTTCTAAACGACCAACAATCGCGGCTAAAGTAGAATATAATTCCGTTGATTTTTCACCCGGACCTGAAATGATTAACGGTGTCCTTGCTTCATCAATGAGAATACTATCCACTTCATCGACAATACAATAATGTAACGGACGCTGTACCATTTGTTCTTGACTAACAACCATATTATCACGCAAATAATCAAAACCAAATTCATTATTTGTACCATACGTAATATCCGAATTATATGCCCGTCGACGTTGTTCATATGATAAATCATGGACGATAAGCCCTACGGATAAGCCCAGAAAGCGATAAATTTGCCCCATTTCTTCACTATCACGTGTCGCTAAATAATCATTAACAGTAACAACGTGAACACCTTTTCCCGTCAAGGCGTTTAAATATACTGGTAAAGTTGCTACTAATGTTTTCCCTTCACCTGTACGCATTTCAGCAATATCTCCACGATGAAGTACAATACCACCTAATAATTGCACATCAAAATGACGCATTCCCAATACGCGACGCGAAGCTTCTCGCACGACAGCAAATGCTTCTGGCAATAAATCATCCAACCTTTCTCCTGCTTGTAAACGTTCTTTAAATTCCGCTGTTTTTGCTTGTAATGAAGCATCACTCAAGGTAGACATCGTTGCTTCAAGTTCATTTATATGGTGAACGATTGGCCACATTTTTTTTAATTCACGTTCTGTATTATTACCGAGCAATCGCTGTACTAATTTATTAATCACTTAAACGAGACCTCCAATTGAAAATTTCTCTCTACACTTATGTCAATTATACATTTTATCAAACTCGCCGTAAAAAGACAAGTATCACCACCTGTAGAGAGAGCAATCCTTGTCTTTCTCTCTATCTTTTTTAAAACCGAGATGATATAATAATTGAGTTATGTAAAAGGAGGTCTCTATGTTAGAGAAATTTCAAAATTTGAATATTAGCACTACTATTTTGCAAGCGTTAAATACGATGGGATTTGAAGAACCCACCCCCATCCAAGCAGAAGCTATTCCCGTCGCTCTGCAAGGTCAAGATATGATTGGTCAAGCACAGACCGGAACAGGAAAAACCGCTGCTTTCGGGATTCCCGTATTAGAAAAAATATTAGCATCATCTAAAACAAGTAACGTACAAACAATTGTGTTATCACCTACTCGTGAACTGGCAATGCAAGTTGCCGAAGAATTAAACCATTTAGCACAATATACATCAATTCAAGCCTTGCCTATTTATGGCGGACAAGATATGGAACGACAATTACGCAGACTGCGTAAACATCCACAAATCATTGTAGCTACACCAGGTCGATTGATTGATCATATGAAACGAGGAACGATTCACTTAGATGAAATTTCTACGATCGTGTTAGATGAAGCCGATGAAATGCTAGACATGGGTTTTATTGATGATATTCATACTATCATGAGTGCCACTCCCGAAACTCGGCAGACCTTGTTATTTTCAGCAACGATGCCCGCACCTATTCAAAAATTAGCGCAAACCTTTTTAAAAGATCCCCAAATCATCCGTATGAAAGCAAAAGAAGTAACGATGGATTTAATAGAACAATCGTATATCGAAACACCAGATAGACAAAAATTCGATGTCCTTTGTCGCTTATTAGATTTACAAGAACCTGATTTAGCTATCATCTTTGTTCGCACGAAACGTCGTGTTGATGAGTTATCCGAAGCCCTAAAAAAAAGAGGCTATTCATCCGAAGGAATTCATGGCGATTTAACACAAGCCAAACGGGATAGTGTGATCCGTCAGTTTAGAGAAAAGACGATTGATATTCTCGTTGCTACCGATGTTGCCGCCCGTGGCTTAGATATTAGCGGCGTTACGCATGTATTTAATTATGATTTACCCCAAGATCCAGAAAGCTATGTACATCGTGTTGGCCGTACGGGACGTGCCGGCAAAACCGGTGAAGCAACTACCTTTGTCATTCCCCGTGAACTAGAACATTTGCGTGCCATTGAACGCCTAATCAAGCGTCACATTGTTCGTCACCAAGCACCCACCCTGGCAGAAGCTTTAGAAGGTGCACAACAAACCGCCATTCGAAATTTAATTGCTACGGTCGAAGAGCAATCCGCTTCAGCTTATCGTGCCAATGCAGAAGAATTGCTTAGCCATTATGATTCGGTTGCTTTGCTTTCAGCGGCTATTAAGCAATTAACCAAAGAACCCGATTTAACTCCTGTAAAAATTACAGAAGAAGCCCCATTGCGGATACGCCGTGCTAAACGCCCAACAACTAAATCCCGACGGCGCCCACCCCGTACAAATGGGGATAAACATAACGAAAAACGTGAGAGCACACCAAAAAATCAGAAAAAACGTCATTTTTCTCCCCGCGGGCACAACAACGAAACCCCAGCCCCACGCGCCAAGAAAAAAGTAGGAAAAACACCAAATCGTTCTGTCTTCAAACCATATTTTAAAGATTAATAACTATTTAATTATAATCTGTCTATACACAAGCAACAAAAAAGGGAGTCCCCATCATCGGACTCCTTTTTTATATGTTCTCTATATTTATTTTAATACATCTTTGCCTTTTTGAATATTTACCCGAATAACATCACAACAACGAGTAAATTCAGTCATTTCTTCCTTCGTCAGCGGATATTCTATAACACTTTCTACTCCCTTTGCCCCTACCACAGCAGGTACACCACAATAAATATCCTTTTGTCCATATTCACCATTTAAAGGAGCGGATACGGGAATGATTCGTTTTTCATCGTGCAAAATCGTACGCACCAACGTAGCACCAGCAGATGCAATACCATATTCCGTACAATGTTTACCATTAAACGTCGTCCATCCGCCCATAATCGCCTTTTCTTGAATTTCTTTTTGATTAAAGTTAATACCCGTATCTTTGGCAAAATCAACAAACGATTTCCCGTAAAAATAAACACAAGACCAAGGAACAAACTGTGCATTCCCATGTTCGCCTAACATAAACGCCGTAAAACTACGTGCATCCAGACCAGTATAATCTGAAATAGCATGAATCAACCGTGATGAATCAAGTAACGTTCCCGTTCCTACAACGCGATTACGAGGTAACCCACTTTTCTCAGCAATCAAATTCGTGATCACATCACAAGGATTGGTAATATTTACAAAAATCCCTTGAAAGCCGGCTGCCATAATTTTTGGCACAAAATCAGATACTTGTTTAACACTATTCACTAATTCCAAATCACGCGTATTACCATTCACTAATATAGAAATATCTCCACTGGCATTCACTATGACATCGCAGTCTTTTAACCCTGCATAATCCGTTCCTATATACCGTACATGATTAGGCATATAGGATACAGCATCGTTTAAATCTTGAACTTCACTAACTACTTTTTGTTCCTTACAGTCACACAACCGTACTTCATCAGCAATGCCCATCATTCCTAAATTAAATGCCACATGTGCACCTACGTGACCTACACCAACAACCCCAACGATTCTTCTTTTTATCTCCATTATTATAACCTCCTCACGTACAACTTCTGCATTATCATTATAATGCGAAAAGTTTATAACACTGTATCATATTTGCCTGGATTTGTAAACACACTTTTACTGATCATTTTCTATAAAACGATAACTATTATTTACTATATGCGAGAATAGAAAAGACTTCACGATTAGCATGCGTCGAAACTTCAAAATATAATGTTCGTGCTAACTCTTTTTCTAATGCTTCCTTACGTTTCGTTTCTTGTAATATTTCAATTACACTTTCATGTGCAACCACTAGTACATCTTGACTCAATTTCTGTTGTTTTAGTAAATGTCGTAATTTCCTAATAATTTGCAAGGCCACCGACTCAGCAGAATATAAATATCCCGTACCACCACAAATAGGACATGCTGAAAATTGCACTTGATGTAACCCTTGACGTGATTTTTTACGCGTAATTTCCACTAAATTCAACGCTGTCATACCCATGATACGTGTTTTATTCGTATCGGAAGCCGTTTCCTTTACGAGCAACTCCAATATTTCTTCCCGATGCTCTGCACGTACCATATCAATAAAATCGACAAGAATAATCCCGCCAATATCTCGTAACCGCAATTGACGTGCTATCTCTTTTGCTGCTTCTTTGTTTACATGAAAAATCGTATCTTGTAACGTACCATTACCAGTATATTTACTGCTATTGACATCAATGACGGTTAACGCCTCAGTATGATCAAAAATCAAATTTCCTCCTGAGGGGAGTAATATCTGTCGTGACAATAAATGTTTTACTTCTTCTTCTACACCATAAGCATCGAAAATTGGCTTTTCTCCTTGATAAAGCCGTACCTTATGTCTCTTATCAGGTGCTATAAGAACCTGTTTGATACGCTCATAGCTCTCTTTTTGATCAACGACAATCTCTGCTACCTCATCAGAGTCATGATCACGAATCATCCGCATCACTAAATCAGTTTCACGATACAAGAGCTTATTTTTTTTTGTCAATTTATATCTACGACAAATGCTATCCCACGTATGCAATAAATATACAATATCCGCTTCAAGCACTTCCGCTGATACACCATTAGCAACTGTGCGAACAATCATGCCTAGCGATGCTGGTTTAACTCGATTGACAATCTCACGCAACCGATTTCGTTCTTCTTCATCTCTAATTTTTTTAGATACACCCACATATTGTACCGTTGGCATCAATACAGAATAGCGACCAGCCAAGCTAACGTTCGCCGTAACTTTCGCACCCTTTGTACCTTGTTCTTCTTTAATAACTTGCACTAGCACTGATTGACCCACAGATAATTTTGTTTGCTGTATTTCCTCTTTTGTAGCAGCACGGGGAAAAAAATCCCCCATATAAATGAAGGCATTCTTTTTTCGACCAATATTCACAAAAGCAGCTTGCAAAGCAGGTAAAATATTTTGGATCGTACCTCTATAAATATGATTGACAATACGACTCTCATCATCTCGTTCTACTGCATAATCCCGTAAACGCCCCTCTTCCAAAATGGCTAACCGCGTTTCTTCTGGCATGATATTGGCCACTATCGTTTTCATTACTTTTCCTCCACTCATCCGGGGTTTTCTTTCTACTATTACTACAAATTAAAAATCATCTTTTGTTGTCTAAAATGAATACTCAATAAAATACCTAAGGCCAACATATTAGTAGTTAATGAACTTACGCCATAACTCATAAATGGTAAAGGAATTCCTGTTACAGGCATAATACCGCAAGTCATGCCCACATTAACCAATACTTGAAAGACCCACATAGAAATAATTCCCGTTGCCACAAGCATACCAAACGGTTCTTTACATTCTTTGGCAATGAGCAACCCTCTATATACGAGCATAAAATATAACAATAAGACAATAAAACAACCAATGAAACCTAACTCTTCACCGATAACGGAAAAAATAAAATCCGTATGATTTTCTGGCAAAAAATTTAATTGGCTTTGCGTTCCTTGAAACAACCCTTTACCAAAAAACATACCCGAACCAATAGCTATCTTTGATTGAATAATATGATATCCTGCACCAAAGGGATCCGCATTGGGATCTAAAAAAACAGCAATACGAGACTTTTGGTAATCTTTCAAAAAATGCCACCCTACAGGAGCTAAAACCACTCCTAACAGAGCAATTTTACCTAATAAACGTAGCCTAATTTGTGCCATGAAAAGCATACCCAACGTAATACCGATAAAAACAAGACTCGTTCCTAAATCAGGTTGCTTGAGGACTAATAAAAAAGGAACCCCGACAAATACAGCGATAGGTAGTATCTGACGAACTGTATTTAATTGCTGCACACGTTCCGACAGCATACTCGCTGTACATACGATCATGATAAGTTTAGAAAACTCCGATGGCTGCAACGTAATAGGTCCTAATTGAATCCACCGTTGTGCACCTAAAGCAGATTTTCCTAAAAAAAGCACTGCCCCTAACATAAGTAAATTAAGGATATATAATGGTTTTATCCATCGTTTCAAAGCAGTATAATCATATCTGCAACCAAACAAAATAATAAAAAGATTAATTAAAAAGGCTACAGCCTGTTTGATAAAAAAATCAAAATAAGCCATCCCTTTATTAATATGTGTTGCACTGCCAATAGTGCATAGACCAACGCAAGTAATCCCCAGGCAAATGAGCAACAATACGCGATCTATATTTTTCCATTTATGATTAATCATACCCTACTCCTATCGTCGATATCGTCGCCATCCTTGAGATTGCATACGTCGTCTAGTAATAGATGAATGAAAATCAGCATACCTAGGCGATTTTCGTGCCACTGGCGACACACTACTATATGCTTCTTGTCCCAACGCAGTTTCATCATCCGTAACTAGCCATTCTCGTATTTCTTCCTCGGCGATATCTTTTCCTTCTGCAATAAAACGCACCGTCTGTTGCAAGGCCCGCCCAAATGCACTATCAAGCAATATGTCTATGCTACCTTCATATAACGCTTTTTCCACAACCTTATCATGAGGGAGAATCCCTGCCAATGATTCCACTTGTAACGAATCTAATGCATCAGAAACAGAAAGCGTATAACCGGAAATTCGAGAAAAATTATTTAAAATCACGCTATAATTAAATTTTTTATGTTTTCTACAATACTGTGTTACCCGTGCCACATCACGTAAAGATGTCCACGTAGGTGCTACGATAAAAAAGATCTGATCCGCAATAGCCGTAGCTTCCCGGTATGCATATCCCCGTCCTGGCGGACTATCAATCAACACATAATCATATTTTTTCGATAGCTTATCTACCCAAAATTGAAAAGTCGCTGCATCTATTTTTTCCCATGTATGTTTTTGACTGGCCGCTAAAAAGTCTAATCCAGGTTCAATAGAAATGATCGCATCTTTCACCCGACAACGCTGTTTTAAAATATCGCCTAAATCATAAAACACTTCATCTTGCACACCAAACATTAAATCAAGATTGCGCAATCCCATATCCGCATCTACCGCAAGTACTTGTTTGCCCTTCTTGCAAAGAGCCAAGGATAAAGCTGCCGTCAAAGCTGTTTTTCCTACCCCACCCTTCCCCGAGGCCAGGGCTATAATCATAGCCATATGCTTTCCTCCTATACTATTCAATATATTCTTACATATGCGTATCTTGTTTATCTGGTGCATAAGCACCTACATGAAAATAAGCTTCTAACATTGATTTGACAATTGGTCCAGACGATGAAGAACCATATCCGCCTTGTTCTGTTAAAACGGCGATAACAATACGAGGATGATCATACGGGGCATACGCTACAAACCACCCATGATCACGACCACTATAATTTTCAGCCGTTCCTGTCTTACCTGCAACCGGGATGGGGAAATTAGCAAATAAATATCCGGCCGTACCATTTTCTTCTGCCACATTCCGCATACCTTCACGAATCAAATCAAGGGTTGATTTAGAAATGGACAAAGAGCCAATCTGTTCTGGTGCAAATATTTTATAAGGCGTACCATCCAAATTATCAATCCGGCTCACCAAAAATGGACGATACCGAATCCCCCCATTAGCCACTTCGCTAACGAGCATAGCCGCTTGTAACGGTGTAACTAATTGAAATCCTTGTCCAATTGCTGAATTAAAGGTATCTCCTAAATACCAGCCTTGCTTAAATACCTTTTTCTTGTATTCTGCACTGGCTACTACCCCTTTTGATTCGCCATATAAAGCAATGCCCGTTTTTTCACCTAAGCCAAACATTCGTGCATACTCAGATAATTTATCAATACCTACACGACGTCCCATTTCATAAAAATAAACATTATCGGATTTTGCTAAGGCCGTTTTAAAATTAATCCAGCCCAACGCTTCACCACCAGCATTCCGTTTATCGATAAGCCAATGTCGCCCACTATCAAAAATCATTTCGCCAGATGTAACTTTTTTTAACTCTAAAGCAGCAGCACCTGTAACTAATTTAAACGTTGATCCAGGTGGATACTGCCCCGTAATAACCCGATTTTCCATAGGATGATTAGGATTCGTATTAATTTGTTTCCATTCAGCTGCAGTTATACCACGAGTAAACCAATTCGGATTATAGGAAGGACGACTAGCCATAGCTAAGATAGCTCCCGTATTCGGATCCATAGCGACCACGGCAATACCATTAACACCAATACCATTAGCTAATTGTGCATCCATTGCTCGTTCTGCCGCTTGCTGCAAATATAAGTCTAATGTCAAATGCATATTCCGTCCTGCCATAGGATTCTTTCGTTCCATTTCCTTTACAGGCCGTCCCGTTGCATCTACTTCCACTTGCCGCGCACCATCTTTACCTCGTAAAATATCATCATAATACGCTTCTAATCCAGCCCGTCCAATTTGCGTAACCGTCGTAATCCCATCTTGCCCTTCAAGGCGTTTCATATCATTTTCGTCAATTTGCCCCACATACCCTAAAACCTGTGCCGCCATTTCATTATATGGATAATAACGTATCGGCTGCACATCAACAGATATCCCCGGCAAATCATTACGCCGTTCTTCAACACGCGTCACCACATCTTGTGTTAAATCAGTTGCTAATACGGTCGGTAAATAGGTACTAGCTTTTTTCTTAAATTTTACCCGTAACGTCTCTTCAGGTATGTCTAATAATTGAGCTAATTGTTGTATTTCCGTTTCTGATATCCGCTGTTCCGTAGGTACATACGTAACCATAAATCCTGGTCGTGAAGCGACTAATATTTGTCCATTCCGATCATACATCACACCACGCATTGCAGCCAACGGAATCGCCCGTAATCGATTTCCCTCTGCTAACGAATGATAGTACGAACCCGCAATCAATTGCAAATATATTAAACGAACCAACAATACCACAAATACCGCTATATATATCCAATATAAATAACGAAAGCGGCCATTATCTCGCTTTTTTTTCATTAATGCTTGGAGCATTCCATTCTTCCTCCATGTATCAGTGGTACAAAGAACGATACGGGTACATCACTTCTGTATCCCTTAACGTCCCTATAACATATGCGACAGGAACCACAAAAATACCGCTATAAATTAACATGGGAACACTAAATTCCCAAACATAAACCAGAATATTCACATATTGCCCTGCCAATATTAATACGACACTATTCAATAACAAACTTAATTCCGTCGCACCTAAAGCAATTAACCATGTAATAAGTCCATATTTTTCATCCAATGATTTGCCCAAATAACCACATATCCAAGCAATAATGACATAGACGACAATATGAATACCAAAAAAATTACTAATTACAACATCATGGATAAATCCACCTAAAAGAGCCGTAAGTACCCCAGCCCGTTTCCCATATTGCAACGCCATCGTAAGTACGGCCAAAAAGATAATATTAGGCTGTGTTACACCATTGCAAAACAAAGGAATGAAGACACTTTGTAGCAAGAAAAAAAGCAAAGCTACACCTATGGTTCTTTTTATTTTCATAAGGCCGCTGCCCCCTTCACCCCTTCTACCTTATCACGTTGTGTCTGTGGCACTAATTTCGGTTCCACCTGAGGCACTTCGGTAGAGATCTCCATCGTTGCTTGCACAATAACAAACACTTCTTCCAAACGTGAAAAATCCACAGCGGGACGTATAACGGCATACTTCACAAAATCAGAATCACGTTGATGAATAGAAACAATCGTACCAATGGGAATCCCCTTAGGATAAATAGAACTAAAGCCAGAGGTAACCAAGGTATCTCCGACTAAAATATCTGCATCTTTAGCAATATTCACAAATTGTGGTTCCGTTGGTATGTTTCCATTACCACGAACAACCGACGAAACACGAGATTCAGCACGTTGTACAATCGCCCCAATACTCGTACGCGGATCCGTTAATAATTGAACACGCGAAGAATCACGATACACATCAACTACAACGCCTACAATTCCCTTAGGTGTGACAACCGGCATATTCTTGGTTATGCCATGCCGACTTCCCACGTTAATCATCATCGTATTACTCCATGTACCATAATCCCGTGAAATAACTGCAGCTGCCACTAATTGATATGATGGATGAGAATCGCGAAAATCAAGCAACTCTTTTAATCGTTTATTTTCCGCTACAACTTCATCGTAATGAATACTCTTTTTTTGCAATGTCGCATTTTGAGATTCCAGTGCTTCCCATTCAATGCGATTTTTCAAACTAATTTGAACAATATGCGTGACCGAAGAAATCGCTGCTACCATCCGACTGCTTACGGACTCTATCGGTGTCGCTATCAGTTGAAATGGACGTGTAATAAAAGGCAATGATTCCCTCGTTCTCCACGCCCATCCCATAACTACCATCACTATAAACATAATACAAATTACAATAATACTACGTTTACCGAACACAAACACTGTTACAATCTCCTTTTATAAACACATGATGTATCTTCAATACATGCACTAACATATTCTCGTTCTTGCCACGCAATACCAATTCCTCGAATGACCGCCAATTCTGGTTCATCGACAACCCTAACAGGCAGGCCTAATAATTGAGCAAAAAAAGTATCCACCCCAACTAAATTAGCACCACCACCAGTTAACGCAATCCCATTTACCATAATATCAGCAATCAACTCAGGTGGTATTTCTTGTAATACTTGCCGCACTAAAGTTGCAATTTTTTGTAAAGGCCGACCGATAACAGGATACAATTCAGATGTCGTAATGGATAACTTACTCTGACGCCCACTATCTAACTTCCGGCCGACAAATTCAAAGGATTTATTTTCAATCGGTAATACGGCAGTACCACAATATTTTTTGATTGCTTCAATTGTCTGCTCATCCACACCTATATCATAACGAGAACGCAAATATTCACGAATTACTTGATTATAAACTAAACTTCCTTGATGTATTGATGTAGAAAAGACAATTCCTCCAAAAGCAATCAATGCCACATTCGTTGTGCCTCCGCCCATATCAATAACCATAGTACTGCTTTCTGTACTTACTTGCGACACACTTAATGCAGCGGCTACTCCCGTATCAATCAAAAGTGCTTCTTTCGCCCCCACTTGATACAAGGCTTCCATTACTGCTCTTTTTTCCACGTTTGACGCACCTGCCGAAATGCCTACCATAATCCGTAATTGTTGCACACTGCGCACACATTTATTCAATAAATACCCCAGCATATCACAAGTTACTTGATAATCTGAAATAGTCCCATTATCTAAAGGGTACTGTATTTTTGCCGTACCTTCAGTTTTTGCTAATAACCGTTCGGCCGCATTACCCACAGCAATTTGAATGGGTATGCCTTCACGAATAACTACAATAGATGGTTCCGACCATACTACCCCACGACTTTCTACCCAGACATTCGTTGTACATGTTCCCAAGTCAATCCCTATATTTTTCGTTAGAGGTGAAAAAAAAACAGCCATAAAAATCCCCCCACTTATCTATCCTAATGTTTTTATATTGTAGCATAATTACTATGAATTTTAAAGTATAAACCCCGTTTCCCTTCTGCCGCAAAGCGACAAAAAACACGGCTTATATATCTATATAAGCCGTGTTAAATACATATCTAACCAATTATAAATAAATTATTGTTCTTCTTTTCTCAACTCACTATGACGATATCCATATAACCCATATACGACAAAACCAATTAGCGTCCATACGCAAAATAATATCATCGTACAACTAGATAATTGTGAAAAAATGAAACCACAAAAAATAAATCCCAATGGAGCAATCACCTTCACAGCAGGGCAACGGAATCCACGTGGTTTATCGGGATACCGTTTACGCAAAATCAAAATTCCTACGCACGCACATAAAAAGGCAAAGATCGTACCGGCACTACATACTTCTGCCACTATATGAATGGGCGTAAAGCCCGTAATGATAGCGACAACTCCCCCAACGAGTAATTGAATGATATAAGGCGAACGAAATCGTGGATGTACCTTGTATAATCGCATTGGAATAAGCCCATCCCGACTCATCGCATACAACGCACGGCTCTGGGCAAAAAGCATGCCTAAAATAACCGTTGACAAACCGCATATAGCTCCCGTGCCCACAATAGCAGAACCAAAACGTAATCCTATATATTCTAAGACAAAAGAAGCGGGTGCAGCCGTATCTAATTGTGGATAAGGTACAACACCAGTCATCACTGCACATACGGCAATATACAATATAGTACATAAAAGCAATGCCGAAAGAATTCCTATAGGCATATCGCGTTTAGGATTTTTAGCCTCTTCTGCCGTTGTTGCCAATGCATCTACACCCAAGTAAGCAAAAAACAATACAGCCGTCCCTGCCACAACTCCTTTTACACCAAAAGGTAAAAACGGTTTCCAATGCAAAGGATTAATATGAGGTGCTGCCAAAAAGAGGAAAAGAAAAATAGTCCCTAATTTGATAAATACCAATAAGCGATTAATTTTGGCACTCGCCTGCACTCCAAATATAAGCAATGCCGTAGATACGACTACAATAAGCACAGCGGGTAAATTAACCCATCCGCCTTCCGCTGGCACCATAATTAATTGTCTGGGTAAATCTAATCCAGCTGCATGTAAAATACCAGAAAAATAAGCAGACCAGCCTCCAGCTACCGCACTAGCACCAACAGAATATTCTAAGATCAGGCTCCAGCCAACCCACCAGCCAAACAGCTCACCTAAAGAAGAATAAGCATAGGTATACGTACTCCCTGCAGCTGGTAAAAATGAAGCCAACTCTGCATAAGCCAAACAAATAAAGGCACACGTAACAGCCGCAAGTACGAACGACAACATCAACCCCGGCCCCGCATATTCAGCTGCACCGATACCAGTCAAAACAAAAATACCCGTACCAATAATAATGCCTAACCCTAACAACGTAATATCAAGTGCCCCTAAGGCTTTCAATAAATGTTGATTGTCTTTTGCCTCTTCCATCAATCGCTCATATGATTTGCATCGAAATATATGCATATAACCACCTCCATAAAAATAAAAAAGAACTCTCAAAAGATGAGAGTTCTTTAACCTTACTATTATCTACTAACTAAGCTGACTTTTTCGCCACTTTCCATAGCAATCCTATAATGAAACCAATAGCAGCAAAGCATACCCAACTCATGCCAAGTGCATGAAATGGTACTACCGAATTAAAGAAAGAGTCAACAGGTCCTAAGGAAATATGAGCAGTCTGTGTGCCATTAATCAATGCTGTTATCAGCGTTAATCCAATAGTCCAAGCATACACACATTGCCGTCCATCAAATAAGTTATGTAAGAAAGTTAAAAGAATCAGAACTACTACGATCGGGTAAATAAACATCAATACGGGAATAGCTGCTACAATAATCGTTTTTAAACCAAACAAAGCAACTAAAAATGATACAACCGAGAACAATGTAACCCATTTGCGATAGCTAATTCCAGAAAACAAACCGTGGAAATAAGCAGCACATGAAGTAATCAAGCCAATACTAGTGGATAAACAAGCTAATAATACGATAATCGCTAATAAAATCGCTCCTACATTACCAAACAAATGCATTGCGCTCAACGATAATACTGGTGCTCCTGTACTTTGGATACCAAACACGGTAACACTATCTGCACCGATCTTAGCTACAAAAATATATACTACAGCTAAGAAAAATACTGCAACAAAACCAGATTTAAACACTTCTTTTGTAATTTGCCTAGACTCGGTAACGCCATCTTCCATCAAAAATTCAATAACCAAAATAGCGAATACTAACGATGCAATAGCATCCATTGTATTATATCCATCTAAAAAGCCTTGTAACGTGGCAATAGAGGGAGTTGCAAATTCTGCCGTTGGCATTACGGGTACACCCAATGGTGTAATAAACGATTTAATAATTAAAATAACAATGGCAATTAATAAACTCGGTGTTAATATTTTTCCAATACGATCAACCAGTTTTTGAGGCGATGCAGATAACCAAAAAGAAATAACAAAAAAAAGTACTAAAAAGCCAATCATCGACAAGTCACTACCACCATTTGCCAAAAACGGCCGAACAGCAATTTCATAAGATACGCTGCCCGTTCGAGGTGTTGCAAAAGCTGGTCCAATAGTAATAAAAGATAATACCGTGAAAAACAGACCAAACTTAGGATGTACACGACTCGCTAATTCTTGTAAATTCTTACAGCCCGAATACCCCATAGCTAATACACCTAATAAAGGTAAACCTACACCAGTAAATACAAAACCTAACACAGCCCACCAGACGTTAGTCCCTGCATGTTGCCCCATTGACGCTGGAAAAATCAAATTTCCTGCCCCAAAAAACAGTGCAAACAACATCAATCCAATTGCTACAGTTCTACTTCTTTTCTTCTCACCCATACTCTCATCCTCCTAACAGCATTTTTGCATTAAAAATGCATTTCTTAAACGTAGAATTGTTTATAAGTATTATACCACATTAATTTAAAAAGAAAAGGTTTTTATGAAATTTATATCAAAATTTTATGAAACTTCGTTTAATTTATTTTCTTTTATCAATCAAGTACAATGCTGTTAGGCGTTTTCTCTATATTCTATTATCTATAATATCTTTTAGTTTCTTCACCAATCTTTCGTTCTGACTACGTAATTTAACGGCAATACGACTATAATATCGATCTAATCCTTCATAGGCTTCACAATTACGAATTAAAATACCTTGCTCACGCAACGCTACCCTTAATGCTTCGGCCGTTATTCCTTGCTTACGCGTATTAAATAATAAAAAATTAACCGAGGGAAAAACTACATCAAACCCTAATTCATCCGTTAATTGATGAAATAGCCATTGCTTTTCACTGGATATAATTCGCCGCGATTCCTCTCGATACACCGTTTCTTGCAATGCCGCCACACCTGCATACTGAGCTAATATATTCACATGCCAAGCATCCGTATGTGCTGCCATTTCCTTACTTCGTTGTGGTGATACTATGGCAAAACCTAAACGCAAGCCCGGTAACGCATATAACTTGGTCAATGACTGAATGACAATCAAGTTATCATAACATGATACCAAATCACGCACCGTATAAGCGTCTGCTTCGGTCATAAATTCCAAAAACGATTCATCTATCATGATATCAGTTTGGTATTCATGAGCGTAACAAATTAACTGAGTCAATCGTTCTTTATCTAACAAAGTCCCCGTCGGATTATTAGGATTTCCAATAATCACACAATCCGCATAGGGACATGCGGTCATAACTTCCTCAAAAGGAAACGCAAAGTCTTCCTGAGGCTTGCTATATATATACGTAACCTGACTTGACACAGAATAAGCCGCTCTTTCATATTCTGAAAAAGAAGGGACTGGTAACACGACTCGTTTTGGTCGATATACATGAAAATATAAATAAAAAAGTTCAGCTGCTCCATTTCCAGGAAATATCTGTTCTTCCGGAATGCGGTACTGCTCGGCTATACTTGAAATCAAGGCACGCATATGCGGATCAGGATACACCACCACCTTTTCTATATGTTCATGTAAACTTTTCTGTACTGCCGGCGATAAACCTAATGGATTAATATTAGCACTAAAATCTAACCATGCCCCCAACGCTGACGGAGAGTAAATATTGCCACCATGTTCAAATCGTTCCATCATCTCACCTCCAATCCAACCTACTAATACTAATCATGATATCCTTATCTTCATTACACCCACTATAAAGCACATATTGTTCCTTTGGGTGCAACAAAAGTTCCTTAAATAAGTTAAAATTTTATGCGTGTTCTTTCCGACACGCATAAAATCACCGTTCACCTATATAAGGTGCATATCATGTTTATTATAATACCACTATTTACAAATAATGCAATACTTTCCATAAAATTTTTATTTATATTATATATATCACAATAAATCTATATTTTTTACAAATTCCGTTTTCTTACTTAAAAAATACGAAATAAGGCTACGGCAGCAATCATAATCCCTGTACTTCCATACATTAATTGTATCGCTTTTGTAATATGTTTTGGTGCTAGCATTTCTGAAGCATCGCCCATATACGCACGAAATGATACCTTACCAAAATACGAATTATAGCCACCTAATTGCACATGCAAAGCACCAGCTACGGTTGCTTCAGCCCATCCACCATTAGGACTAGGGTGTTTGTTAGCGTCACGCCAGCCTATACACCATGCTCCTTTGCTATCCAAATGGACAACCCATGAAACTACCACTAAAAGCAAAAAAGTCAGTCTAGCAGGAATATAATTACCTATATCATCAAGTCGTGCTGCAACTCGCCCAAAATATAAAAATCGTTCATTTTTATATCCCCACATAGAATCCAACGTATTAACGGTCCTATACAACACTGCTCCAGGAATCCCAAATAACAAATAAAAAAAGAGCGGTGATATAATGCCATCTATCGTATTCTCTGCTACCGTTTCCACCGTAGCACGTACGATTTCACACGCTGTGAGCTGTTTAGTATCTCGTCCAACAATATGACTGACATAATATCTTGCCCGTTGAAGATGGTTATACTGTAACGCCATTTGCACATCCCGAGCCGCCTTTGCTAAACTCCGCGGACAAATCGTAAACGATAAAATAAACGCCTCTACAAGATAGCGAACATACAGCGGTAACCAGTGGTATAAAAGCACTTCTCCCCACATAATAATATTTCCTATAATCAACAATACCAAGGCCGTACCGATCCCGCCTAACACTATCTGTTCTTTGGGTGACCGCTGCAAAGGATAGACATATTTTTCAACTTTTGCAATGATATACCCAATGCATGCTACTGGATGAAACGGCGATTGCGGATCTCCTACCAACCAATCGATTATTCCAGCTACTATAACAACCATTCTACATGCCTCCAGCCATAATGCGATAGATCTTATCCATCTGAAGATACGTTCTAACATGCATAGCCAATCTATCATATGCTCTTTCTTTTTCTACGCGATATGATCGAGTTAAAGGCAGCCGCATAAATCCCTTTCGCTGCCTAAGTTCATTCAATAAATTACGTCGAAAACCATCTTCATCAAAAATTCCATGCAAATACGTCCCCCACACCATTCCATCAGCTCGTGCCATACCTACGATATAGGGCTTCTGTGTTTGCTGTAGATCAAGCGTAATCAACGTTGCATCAAATTTATCCGTATATGATTGCCCATGATGAATTTCATATCCCTGTACGCATTGCTGCGGCAACGCTTTTTCAAGAAATGGAAAGGATCTACAAATTCCTCTTACTTGTGCCATCTTTTTTTGTGTACAAAACGTCGTAGTAATTGGTAAAATTCCTAATCCATCAATACACCCTACCTCTGATTCAGTTCTTTTAGGATCAACAATCTTCTCACCCAACATTTGATATCCTCCGCAAATACCGATAATCGGGATTTGCTTCGCCAATGCCTGTTGTAAAGCTATGTCCAGCCGATGCCGGTGAAGCCACTGTAGATCTTCTGCCGTATTCTTGCTTCCTGGAATAATAATCAAATCAGCTTGGAATAAATGCGCTGCCTCTTGTGTATAAAACACTTGCACATCTGGCTCAATTGAAAAAGCAGAAAAATCTGTGAAATTGGATATTTTAGGAAGCCTTATCACCGCTATATGAATATGCTTATCCGCTTTAGGGCAAAGAGATACATCTTCTAAACTCACCGAATCTTCTTCCTCTATGCCGAGATTTTCTAAAAAAGGAATTACCCCTAATACGGGTTTATTCGTTTTCTGCTCTAAAAAGTCTATCGCCGGTGTAAATAATGATACATCTCCACGAAATTTATTGATAATCAACCCCTGTATTAATGCCCGCTCATCTGGTTCTAATAACTCCAATGTCCCTACAATACTCGCCAAAGCTCCGCCACGATCAATATCTGCAATCAACAACACAGGAGCCTGTAAATATTTAGCCACACGCATATTGACAATATCTTGATCTTTTAAATTAACTTCTGCTGGACTACCAGCACCTTCGATGACAATCGTATCAAACGCAGCTTGTAGCCGCAGTAACGAATCTTGCACTGCTGAAAAAGCATGTAATGCATACTTTTTGTGATAATCACGGGCCGACATAATTCCCCTTGCCAGACCATGGATAATCACTTGTGAAGTAGCATTTCCCGTAGGTTTAAGTAACACTGGATTCATATCTACGTCGGGTAACAAACCCGCCGCTTCTGCTTGTGCTACTTGTGCCCGTCCCATTTCTTTTCCATCTATTGTAACATATGAATTTAAAGACATATTTTGTGCTTTAAATGGTACAACATGCCTTCCCTTTTGCAAAAAAATACGGCATAATGCCGTTGTAAGAATGCTTTTTCCTACATGCGAAGCTGTTCCTTGGAGCATAATACACGATGCCATATATGCCGCCTCCTACATCTTTTTCTGTGGTATAGTATAACACATGAAATTGGAAATGATAAGAACTCATCTTACTCCAGACAATTTTTTATAGTATTATTTTTCCCTTACACCTCTTACTCATATGATTTTATTTTCACATGAGCATTTATGCATATGTATGCTTATTCATATGTAATATTATTCATATATTTATTTTCTTTTTTCAACAAATAATCAGCTTTAAACGGCATGTATTATCATTTTTTCATTATACAAGAAAAACTATTTTCTATTTTTATATTGCATTTATATTCATATTTTGATATTATGATAACGATAATTAATATCTTATGAAAGAGGGAAAAACATGTTACAACAAAAAAGAATTATCGCACGTCTTGCCATATTAAGTACCTTAAGTGTACTCGCCACCTCAACATTTACTACATCAGTCCAAGCAAGTATGCCCCATCCTCCTTCTGGTGCATTAACAAAAGATATCGTCATCACAGCTACCAAAACAAAAGAAAATATACGACTCGTATCACAATCTGTCGAAGTTATTACTGCTAAAGACATAGAAAAACTAGGTGCGACAAATGTTACAGATATCTTTGCCTATACGTTCGGTGTAGATACCTCCCGTTCTAATCATGGTACAGCCCTACAAATCCGAGGACTATCCTCCTCCCATACCCTATTTCTCATTGATGGTGAACGTATTTCCGGGGAAGATACACCACAACTAGCAAATACAAAAGTACTACAACGAATCAATATATCTGAAATTGACCGCATTGAAATCGTACGCGGTACAGGCAGTTCATTATACGGATCCGATGCTATTGGTGGTATTATTAATATTATTACCAAGCAATCAAACCAAAAATCTAAAACTATCCTATCATATGGAGCTGGAACCAAACGGACCATGAGCTCCCTTCATACTAACTTTGGTACTACAGGAACCTTCTTATGCACGCTTGATTGGCATGTCGAAAATCAATTAAAAGCCAATAATCCTGCTGAAGCAAGTGGCATCAGACGTAACTACTGCCTAAAGGGAAGTTATCATTTGCCCCATCATAAAAACCAACAATTCGATCTTTCCTTATGGCGAATGGAGAGTGCTCTTACCTTAAATAGTCGCACGTTCAAAGACATTCGCTATCCCCATAAAGGATTTATAAATACCAAGCAATTATTTGATAACTCCCAAAACAGTCTATCTATCCGCTTTTCTGGAAAAACAAATAATAATGAATACGTATTACGTGCCTATACGAATACCTTACATAAACATCAACGTGACTTCGCCGCTTCACCGCAAGCCCCTAATAATTTTAAAGTATTACAAGACACGGACACATCAACTTATACAACATCTGTTTTAGAAGGGAAAAACACAACCTTTATCGGCGATAACCATAATCTTACTATCGGATTTGAAGTCAAAAAACAATTCCAAAAAAGCACACGCATTGGTAATCCACAAACCGTTTCGTCAGTAGGCATGCCAACCGCTGCTCTAAAAAAAGCGGAAAATGAATTCACCAATTTTTCCCATGCCTTATATGTCGAAGACATATACAAAATAAGTGATCAGTTATGGTTATTCCCTTCTTTGCGTTATGAACATAACCATAATTTTGGCAATGTAATAATTCCTAAATTAGGATTAACTTATAATGTTACTCCTATGTGGAAAATAAAAGCAAATGTTGGCAAAGGATTCAAAGCACCGACGGTAAGCGAATTACATATGAACTTTTTCCATCACGGATTTTATTTATTAGGAAATCCTGATTTAAAACCCGAATATTCCATTAGCTATGACATTAGTTTAGAAGGACAAAATGGTACTTCTTTTATTAAAATGACATATTTTAATAATCATATCTCAAATCTCATTGATTTTGATTTTTCTCATCCTATAAAAAATGCCTACAAATATCAAAATATAAATGCTGCCCAAATCAATGGTATCGAAATAGAAATAGGCACCAAAATTTCCGAACACTGGACAGGAAAATTGCAATATAACTGGAATGATGCCATTGACGCCAAAAGCAAACACCGCTTACATAATCGAGCTGAAGAAGTTGCTTCTATCCTCATTCAATATCATGATCATCACAAAAATCCCTTCCACATTACGCTAATGGGTCGATATACCAAAAATTATTTATACGCTATCCATCAAAATAACAAACTCTATTCCTATCCTCAATTCAATATAGGAATGCATAAAACATGGAATAATCGTTTCTCCCTGTATGCCGGGATTGACAACCTCTTCCAAACTAAACTTACTGACTTATCCATCTTGGGGCGAGAATATCGTGTTAATGCGACATGGAAATTATAAACTAACCAGACAACCATATATTTTTTTAATTCAACACCTTATGTTACATACATCTTACTAAAAACGTCATCTTATTCATAATATCTTACCAAAAGACAAGACAGAAAACGACGTAACCATCCGTCACTTTCTGTCTTTTCTACATTACTAACTTCCCCTACATTCGCTCTATATGTATTCCCTTGCTTAATTATATGCACTATAATAGAATCTACACAATGAAATGAATATCATCTGTATCAAAGGAGATTTATATATGAAAACACGCGATATCATAGAAGAAATTTTCAATGCCATTACCCATGGTCTCGGCATTATATTGTCTATAATCGGTCTGGTCCTCATGCTACATCAAGTAATAACGCATAGTAAAGATAGCTTATATATCCTATCTGCTATCATCTATGGTCTTTCATTAATATTTATGTATAGTATGAGTACATTTTATCATTCTTTTTTTTGCTTACCCACCGTATCACGAATATTTAAAATATTAGATCACGCTGCTATATATATATTAATTGCCGGAACCGATACACCCGTATTACTGACGGTATTGCGACATTATCATGGGCTCGCCATCGCGATTATTATCTGGATAGTCGCACTCATCGGTGTATTATGGCAATGTTTCAATGTACACAAATTCAAAAAACTCGCCACCCTTTGCTATGTTCTTATGGGATGGTTATTAGTAGGTACCTTACCTATTTTATGGATCCATCTATCTCCACAAGCCGTTATATGGCTACTCGTAGGAGGGCTTTGGTATACCTTAGGTGCTATCTTTTATCTTTGGAAAAAGCTTCCTTTCCAACATCTTATCTGGCATTTTTTTGTACTCGGTGGAAGCATTTGCCATTTTTACGCAATGTATCATTATGTTTTACTTGCATCGCCAATTCTCCCATAGTCATAATAGCTAGGCATGATTATAGCACTATCAATTTCAATCTCATTTTTAATCTCATTTAGTATTGACATTTTGATAATATAGGGTATACTAAAGGTGTAATCAATATTTTCACGTTATCTACTAGGAGGTGTAGATTATGAAAAAATTATATCATGTTATGCCCTACATATTGATTTCAGGCTGTGCAATGTGTATCTTTTTTATTGCCTTATTTGTCTGTTGTGTTTCCTTGGAAGCCGCGTTTCCTACATTGCTTAGTTATATAAGCCTGTTTTCCTCCTATGCAATAGAGGCTCAGCGAACCATAATAGTTACGTTATCCATAGTCATCGCACTATACGTATCCGGCTCATTTATGAATCGTGCATTATATAAATTTGGCACCCTTTGGGGAAAATAAAAAAAATCCTAACAGAATAAATCTGTTAGGATTTTTTTATACCAACTTAACCGTCTCATAAGGCATATTATCAAGTACAATATTCCCTTGTGCATCAAGGATAGCCCATTTTGTTTTATAACGAACTGCCGTATGACCATGCTTAAACGCCATAACACCACGAATACTCCCCTTCGGTGCCGTATAAACAATACGACCACTCTGATGTAGTATAGAATACGTATGGTCCTTACTAAATACCCATGTATATTCTTCATTTCCAAACGGAAGAATACGAATCATATTAGGTAAAACAAACAATTCATTACCGGTATCTGCCGCGACAATAACAAGGGTATTATTAATCCGCCCTGCCCAAAACTGTTTATGTAAAAATACAACATCATCATAAGTCTTACCGGATATGTTCTTACCTGTATCTAATGACCAAACTGAAAATTTTCCTGTCTGTTCATCTTGCAATGCCGCTCGCCCAGAAACAAAGTCGATATATTTTCCTTGAATACGATAATTACCTGCAGCAATAACTGTTTTTCCCTTCGTATTTACAAATTGCAATCTTCCTTTATCCCCTACAAACGTTCCCCACTTTGTCAATGGATAAACCACATCATACTTAGCATCAATAATGATGTTTCCTGCATGATCAATATACCCCCGCTTACAAACTGTCGTTGATACATCATTTTGCTCCGTAAAAACAACGCCTTGATCCGTCATATAATGTTGTGCGATCATCCCCGCTACCATTCCCACACGAAAAGAGTGTGCAGGATATCGATATTCTGCTAACCCATGTGCATAAGCTTTCATCAGCCTAGAAGGTGCTTGAAATAAAACTTGCCCTTCTTCATTGATAGCTACAACTTTTTTGTGTTTTATTTCTACAAACGCAATTTGTTCCTGAAAAGGTGTAACAACACGTCTATATATAGGTGATGTCACACGTTCTCCCATAGCACTAACGATACCATAACGACCATTTTCACGATAAAAATGTGTTTTTCCTTCAAAAGCAGGATTGGCTACTTTTTTTCCCGTACTATCAATATACTCAACATGGCCTTTTCCCGTACCACGAAATACGCCATCTCCAATATATGTTAATTCCTTATAAGTAAGCGGAACAATCATCTCTCCCGCTTTATCGACAAATCCCCACTTGCCTTTTTGATAAACGAGACCTAAAACCCCCTGATTATACGCCATGTCATCACCAGTTTCTCGCAATCCTCCTTGCCATGCATCAAGAAAAACCTGACGTTTATGAGCCTCATAATTCTCCCCCACAACAATAGCAAGTGCTTGATCTGTACCCTTATGAACCATATGTTTTTTCGTAATGGTTGTATGTTCTTCTTTTGTAAAAGCTTCTTTACTCACATGTGTTTCATGTTTTTCACGATGACGATGAGTGCCCTCCATATACACTCGCCTTGAATGCTCATCCTGAATATGTGACGCCCATCCTTTTGCTTGTTCGTGTTGAATAGTTATATCCTGCTCAACCGTATCCAACGCCATGACATTGCCTACCGTTGAACACACCATAAAACCAATAAGCATAACCATTTTATATGCTGATATGCGGTATTTCATCTGTGTTATATCCCCCTTTAATAATATGCTATTTTAATGCATATGTAGTATATCATAGAATATATGCAAATGCGATTATATCATATATTCTATATTCGCAATACATATGCAAATATAGAATAAAAAAAGCGGTATGTAAAAAACATACCGCTATGGTTGAAAATATATCGTCTTTTGAAAATACATTTTAATCTTATACCCTTTATATGTGATAGGGGCAAACTTCATATTCCACAATGCACTTTCAGCAGCTTCTTTAAAGCCTAAATTAGGCGTTCTAGAAACAATCTGCACCACTTCAACCTTCCCATTAACGCCCACTAAAATACGTGCATGAACAACAACCGTTTTCGCATAGCCAATCGACCTGGCTTCTTCTGGATAAACAACTTTAGCATCACGTATAATACGATAAGAAAGCATTGCATTGGCATTCGCCGTATAAGTACCATCTCCATTATCAACAAAGCCTGCACCAAGACCGTGCGAATTGCCTTTTCCTGCCATCCCTGTGCCAGATGAGCCATTGTTTCCTGCCGTTCCCGCTGTACCGCCCTCGTGTTGGTCTGCACCGCTCCAAGATGATCCCCCAGAAACCGGTACAGACGATACAGATCGTGGAACGGCTAAAGCCGAATCGGCAGATACCGCAGTTTGTGTACGTACCACCTTCTTTACCTCCGGTACTTTTTCCTGTGACAATGTCGCCGCCGGTGTAAAGACATCCTTAACCTTCGCTGCCATAACCGCTTTTGACAAAGGTGTCGGAAACGTACCATTTCCCCGCTCCCCTTGCATGCCACCACCAACAATTTCTACCACTGTTAAGGAAGAAGGATGCCATGTTTGAGCTACAAACAACATCCCTATCCCAAACACACCCAAATGCAGTAATACGGAAAGACAATATGCACATGTCCAATTAATTCCTAAGGATGATTTAAAATTCATAACTCATCCCACCATAATAGGCTCTTTCATTTCCCGGCATAATCGTAGAAGCAGGACCTTGTCCTGCTTTATAAGCATAATATTTCATATTACCTACATTCGTGATGCCGCCATAAAAAATCGCCCCCGTGCTACTCTTATAGCGAAAACGCACATCAAAAACGCCATGCGATGTAACTATGCCACCATCATTCGTATTCTTATCGGCCTCAGCAAAAAAATTATTATATGACCCTACATACGTATACGTAACCCCTAGAGAAAGTTTTGGATTTACACGATATTCTCCATTCAATACGACTTTATGACGAGGTACTTTCACCAAACCACTTCGCGTATAGTCGATTTTTTTATGGGGATTTGCTTTAGTCCACACCTCTCCATCTGCATTATACGTGGTATAACCATGTAAATATGCATAAGCCTCAGAAAAAATCCATTTTCCCACACGCTGAGTAAGACTCAGTTCAACTCCCTTCCGGCGCGTCGCTAAATTATTCATCGTCATCATTTGTAACCCATTTTTATCTATCAAATAAAATCTATTCATCTGATTCGGCGTATACGCATAAAATACAGTCATATTAACCGCAGATACACCTATTTTATCTCGCCAACCTAATTCATATAAATCAAATTGTTCATCTTTAGCAGTCGTAGGAACATATTTTTTCTGCTTCTGTTTATCCTTGATCTGATCAGTAATTTGCAATCCATCCGGCACCGTATAACTACGTTCATAACGAACAAACACTCGTCCCGTTGGGGTATATTGATAGGCCGCAGATAACTCTGCTGACGTATTATAACGCCGTGATACATCGTTTCCCTTTATGTTATTTGCCCCATTTTTATCAAATCCCCAATTAGTCAGTTCTCGACGTATACCTTGCGTATAAGTCCACTTATTTCTATTCATGACATTTAATACATACACCCCTCTTATCTGCTTATCATAAATAAAATGGAGCGGCACACGTTTATATAATTTCTTTTTAAAGGACACTAATTTAAAATCATCATATGCTAACGAACCATGTTGCGTATATCCATCAAATCCAATCAATACATTATTCATACCGTAAGTATAGTCTAATTTTACTTTTATCCCCTTCGTAGTATAATGCAATTTTTCTTGATTCGGACCACTATAATAACCTTTATTATAAAATAAATCTGTCGTCATACTTGCTGTTTTTCCTACTTGCTCTTGATACGTAATAACATAGGTATTCGCTTGCCGATTACCATCCAAATAAGGCCGGCGTTTTTCCTTTTTCACATGTCCTTGTTCATCTATATCGGTAATGACCTCTAAAAAATTAGGTACATAATGTTTGTCATATTTCAATAAATTTTCAACAGATACATTACCTACCATTTTTCCTTCATCTTGTAAATGAGACATTCTAAAAGTAACTTTTTTATTATTATCTTGATACGCAATTCCCGCATATGCATATTTGCTATTATGATAAGTATCCTTAAAATATAACCGCTTTTGTTGTCTTGTACCGCCGACAGCAAAATAAATTTTTTCGTTAATACTCGATTTAAATTGAAACGCTAAACGATTTCCAGCCGTATTTTTCTCTATCTTCAGCGTATTCGGCGATTGCCGTATGTTACGCAAATTAGTCGTAATATTAATCACGCCACCTGAAGTACCTGAACCATATAAAACTGAACCACCGCCAGGAATAATTTCTATTTTTTCAATGTTTTCAATCGGCACTATATTATAATCCGTCTTAATAGGATGATTAACTAATGTCGTAATAGGTGCACCATCTACCATAATCTGCACATTTCGTGTTGCTTGATCCGCACCTTGTCCACGAATATCAATATCACCGTTACCCGTTAAATTAACATTTATTATAGGTACACTTGCTAATACTTCACTTAACGAACTATAACCACGCTGTTTTATCTGTTCTTTCGTAATCACGACAATATCTTTCGTATGACGAATTCTTTCAATTTCTACATACTCCGGACGTACATACGCATCCGCTAAGATCGCTGTTGGCACCTCTTGAGCTGACACTTGTATCGCTCCCATTAAGGATAACAAAATAAGCCCGGCTACATAATTTTTTCTCATTCCATGGTCTCCTTTTTATAGCGTATAATTTACCCCTATATAATACGTACGATTAGCCCCATGCGTAATCGTACTATAAGGCCCCTCACCTTCTTTAAATTCATAATATTCTTTATTAAATACATTCGTAATACCACCATAAATCGCCCATGTTGGTTGTACTTGATACGACATAGATACATCCAATACCCCATATGAATGAACGAGATCACCTTCACGAGCATCTCCTTTTTTGCTTTCATTCAAATAATTTTTATACGCACCAACATAACGATACATAGCATTAATTTTCATTCGCCGATTCGGCATATAGGTTGAGCGAAGCACCACTTTATGAGCAGGCACTTTTTTTAATCCACTCTTAGCATAGTCTATTTTACTATCTGATTCCGCTTGCAAAAACTCTCGTCCAGCCTCATTATAATTAGTTGAACCATTAACGTAAGTATACCCTTCAAAAAACTTCCACTTTCCCATCTGTTGTTGCAACGACAATTCAATTCCCCGTCGTCTCGTTTGTAATAAATTCTTCGTTTCTGTTTGCATGCCAAAAAGTGTATCCACCCGACATAATTGATTATCCGTTTTATTATAAAAAATACTTGCTTTCATTGTAGATGCACCAAGTTTTGCTCGCCAACCTAATTCATACGAATCATATATTTCATCTTGTGCTGATGACGTTACATATAAAGGTTCATATGTATTCTGATCTAATACCTTATCGGAAATTTGAATCCCATTAGGAACAGTATACGCCCGTTCATAACGTGCAAATACACTACCTGTATCTGTATATTGATATGCTAATGATAATTCGGCTGCTGTATTATATCGTTTTGATGAATCTTTACCTGCCAGCCCTTTGGCACCCTTTTTATCATAATCCCAATGCAAAACTTCTCGGCGAATTCCTTGCGTAAGTATCCACTTATGATGTTGTAATGTATGCATTAAAAATACCGAACGAAGTCGCTTCTTATAAAAAAACGACAACGGTTCAACCAAATATTTCCCCGGACGCTTACTATCTTCCGGATAATCATTATATTCCAACTTAGCTTGTTGCGTCGTACCTTCCATGCCGAATAACCACTTATGATTTCCTGCATTTCGGCTCAATCTTAGCATGCCCCCCTGCGTCTGATGTTCCATTTTTTTTAATTCAAAATTAGCATAATTTCCGTTCTGAGTAAAACCCTCTATTTCCATATTCCAAAACTTTCCCAATGGTGCCATATACGTCATATGATACGTATTCAACACTCGATCTTTTATACTATAATCTCGTATTTTACGCACAATCTTATTACCATCTTTATCAACACCTACAGTCAAATCTCTATATCCAGGTTTATAATCCTTACCAAATTGCTGTATCTTACGAGTTTGTAATAATTGAATATATTGGCCTTGATTATCTAAATGACTCGCCCGAAATGTAAGCGCTGTACCACTACGTGGTTCATAACGAACAGCAGTAAAATAATAATTTCCACCTTGCCACGTATCCTGAAAATATAAATTTTCTCTATACTTCGTATATCCTCCAGTAATGCGAATACGTGCATTGGGCCGGGTCGCGATACTTCCTGTCATCCTATATCCTCCCGGCTGATACCGCATCCCAATTGTCGTTTGATCACGCTGGACGGAACGTAAATTAGTCGTAATATTAATCACACCCCCAACCGTTCCCGATCCATATAATACCGAACCACCACCAGGAATAATTTCTATTTTTTCAATATTTTCAATAGGAACAACATCATAATTCGTGTGAATTGGATGATTAACTAATGTCGTAATAGGAACACCATCAACTAACACTTGAATATTAGAATCTGCATACTGATCACCTTGTCCACGAATATCAATACTCCCCTCTCCCGTAAGACCTACGTTAATTCCGGTCTGTCGTGTTAAGGCTTCAGATATACTCGTATATCCATTTTCTTGAATATCTTTTTTAGTAATCACGATGATATCTTTTGTCGGTCGCAATTGTTCCATCGTAATATAATCAGGATGCACGTAAGACGGTGCCAATATTCCTGTCGGTACAGCCGCTTCACTACTGACGGTGCTAGAAAAAAGTGCAACTAACGTAAGTGCTATATATTTATTCATAATACCTCCTATTAATGACATTAATGAAATTGGTTATCAAAATAATGGTAACATAAATCATATATAAACTCAACATAATCATAAAATCCTCACAATGCATTAACGAATACGCCGCATGTATTATACGTATGCACTAGAATGTTATATTTCATCTATTTTTCATCAACAATTTAAATCATTTTCATCTTATATTGATATAATAAATAAAAAAGGAGAATTATGAATACCAAACTATTAGGTGCCTATGGAGAGGAAATTGCAACAACCTATCTCCAACAGAAAAAAAAATATCATATTCTATGCCGTAATTATCAAACCCGAACTGGAGAAATTGATATTATCGCCCAAGATAAAGATATACTTGTCTTTATTGAAGTAAAAACTCGACGTTCTTGTACATGTGGTCTGCCAATGGAAGCCGTTTCACTACAAAAACAACGTCAAATTACAAAAACTGCCATTTGTTACTTACAAGCGCATGAACAATGGGAAATGTCTTGTCGATTCGACGTAATAGAAATCTTTCCTTTATTACCACTAAATCAACAAATTCATCACATTCAACATGCTTTTATTCCCTGCTTTTAGGAGGTTTCACTCATGTTTGCCCGCACATTTAGTGCCTCTGTACTCGGTTTACAAGGACACATTATTTCTGTCGAAATTGATATTGCCAATGGTCTCCCCGCTTTTGAATTAGTTGGTCTAGCCACAACAGCTGTAAAAGAATCAAAGGATAGAGTTCGTGCAGCTATTAAAAATAGTGGTTATGAATTTCCCATGCGACGCATCACCGTAAACCTTGCCCCAGCTGACCTAAAAAAAGATAGTGCTGGCCTAGATATGGCGATTGCCGTTGGAATTCTCGTATCAAGCGGACAATTAGATGAACAGGTTTGTGAGCATGCATTATTTATCGGTGAACTAGCCTTAGACGGAAAAACTAGACCCGTAACCGGTATACTTCCCATGCTCCTAGAAGGCCGAGCCCAAAAATTTACAAATGTTTTCGTCCATCCCGAAAATCAAGCGGAAGCAACACTTTGTCCCAATATAAACATTTATGCCGTAGATACCTTGCAAACCCTATATAACCATCTATCCCAAACCAAACCACAACAGCCTATCCATTTTGATGTACCCATCCATCCCCCTTTATCCTACGATATAGATTTTTCCGAAGTGCAAGGTCAATATATAGCCAAACGAGCCTTGGAAATTGCAGCTGCAGGCGGACACAATGTCCTCATGATCGGCTCACCGGGATCAGGTAAAACCATGCTTGCCAAACGTATTCCTACTATTTTACCTCCCATGACATTACAAGAATCTATGGAAGTCACCAAAATTTACAGTGTATCTGGCCTCTTTCATGAGGTTCAATTACGTACACAACGGCCTTTTCGCAGTCCCCATCATACCATTTCTATGGGGGGACTAATTGGCGGAGGCTCTATTCCTAAGCCTGGCGAAGTCACGCTTAGTCATAATGGGGTTCTCTTCTTAGATGAATTTCCTGAATTTCCTCGAACCGTACTGGAAGTACTCCGACAACCACTAGAAGATGGTATCGTTCATATTTCCCGTATTCAAGCTACCTTATCCTACCCCGCACGCTTTATCTTAATTGCTGCCATGAATCCTTGCCCTTGTGGCTATCTTTGTGATAAAGAACGTCCCTGCACTTGTACCCCACGCGAAATTCGACGCTATATTCAAAAAATTTCAGGCCCGCTCTTAGACCGTATCGATCTTCACGTTTCTGTAGAACGCCCCAAATATGAAGAATTAACCTCTCATATACAACAAGAAACCTCACAAACTATTCGCCAACGTGTATGTATTGCCCGTGAACGTCAAGTTACCCGTTTAGCACCTTATCACTTATATTGTAACGCTCACATGGGTCATCGTGCCGTAAAAGAAACCTGTCACCTCACGCCAGACGGGCAAAAATTATTGCAACATGTATTCGATTCATTAAAATTGAGTGCACGCAGCTTTGATCGAGTTATTAAAGTTTCCCGAACTATCGCCGATCTAGATGCGTCTGAATATATTACAGATAGTCACATAGCTGAAGCAATTAGTTATCGTAACACCTTACCTCAACCGTAATAGGAGATACTATGATGGTACCTGAAGATAGACTCTATCTAGCCGCACTCCAAATGATTCGTGGAATCGGCTATAAACGCTTAACTTACCTATTGACTAAAATTCCTGATGTAAAAAAAATTTGGCAATCTACGGCTGTAGAATTAAAAAAATATGATATTCATGAAAGTTGTATTTCTATATTACAAAAAGGAAAAAACCCAGAATTTTTATCTCGCTTGCCCGCCTTATTAGAAAAATTCAATACCACCTTAATTACAATATACGATGAAACTTATCCTCCTTTATTAAAAGAAACAGCAACACCCCCATATATTCTCTATTGTCAAGGTAAACTACCACCAGCTCACCATCTTTTCATCTCTATTGTCGGCTCACGAAAATCATCCCCCTATGGCAATAGAGTTGCCCATCAATTAGGAAAAGAATTAGCTCAACAAGATGTAATTATTGTCAGTGGCGGAGCTCGTGGCATTGATACCAAAGCACACCAAGGAGCCTTGCAAGGCAATGGTAAAACCATTGTAGTCATTGCCTCTGGTATAGATATTACCTATCCTCCAGAAAATACCACCTTATTTGCAAATATAATTAAAAATGACGGCTGTATCCTTAGTGAATACCCCTTCGGTACGCCTCCCTCGGCGACTAATTTTCCTGCTCGAAATCGCATTATAGCTGGACTATCCTCTGGAGTTATCATTGTCGAAGCTGCCGCTAAGAGCGGTGCCCTCATTACCACAGATTTCGCCCTAGAAGAAGGTCGTGATATCTTTGTCGTCCCCGGCAGCATTTATTCTCTTACCTGCCAGGGAAGCAATGCCCTCTTGCGGAATGGTGCCATTGCCCTCACGAAAACAGAAGACGTTATCATTGAATATAAAAAAATAATCACACCTACTATACCTAATTCACAACCAGTTGCTACCACTACGCTCACACCTGAAGAAACACAAATTTTAGCAATACTATCCTATGAAGTGCCATTGTCATATGAAGATATTCTTCTAAAGAGTGGGCTCTCGCTAACAAAATTACCCCAAATCTTACTACAATTGCAATTAAAACAATGTATAAAAATCTGGAATGGCTCCCAATATATTCGGATCTAATAGTACATTGTGCACTTTCTTTACGTAACCTCAACAACTGCTGAATATCCATACTATACGCTAATAAAAATTAAGTGTACCATTTTTTCTATATACAAATTTTTTTATCTCATTTTAGTTATTAACTCGCCTTTATTTTAGTAAATAATATATGTCTAAGAATATTATGCAAAATTTCATTCCACCTAGGTACAAGATTACTGATTATAAAAAAGATCTTCCTAAGGATACAAAAAAGAAGTGTTACCATAGGTAACACTTCTTTTTTGTATCCTATCTTTCATAGCAACAACCTTACCCGATGTCACCGTTACACCTTCTTAATTGGTCTTCGTTAATTTAAATACAAATCCATATTTTATATATCCTGCTCTCATCCATCGTCCGCAGTATAATCGTGAATAAAGACTATATTGAAATCCAATACAACTACAAAAACGAACTCTCTATTCTTACAGAATCCTGTAAGAATAGAGAGTTCGTATCTCAATCAAATGGCGAACCTTGCCATTATCATTTCGCTTTAGTTCGGCATGTTTTTGCCAGTCGAGAGGCGCTTCGGCCTTCAATTCGATAGCCCCGTCAGCACGGGGCGTACCTACCATTTCAAATACATCGCATCCGCCTGTCCCGCATGAGCTTCCACCCACGATGCCAGCGCCTCCGCATTCCCCGTAAACGAGGCTCCCGAAAGAATGTTTCCATCCGTTCCGACACAGCAACCGATACGTCGCTTTCCCATTGCATTTTAGACACTTATAGAATTACATTACTCTCAAACGCGTCATCCACCGCCTTTTTAAATTCTTCAGTTTTAGACACTTATAGAATTACATTACTCTCAAACGACGTATCCGCCGCATACGTGGGACTATACGTTTTAGACATTTATAGAATTACATTACTCTCAAACACCCGCACGCGACCGGATGAGATTTGCGATGTTTTAGACATTTATAGAATTACATTACTCTCAAACAATTGCGTCGCCGTATTGGCTGTTACAACAGTTTTAGACATTTATAGAATTACATTACTCTCAAACAAATGCCATGGTAACGAATGCTACATTTTTGTTTTAGACATTTATAGAATTACATTACTCTCAAACCCCAATAACGTTGACGCCAAAAGTATTTTTTCACCATTACACGCGATGTAATTCTACTCATGCCACAATACCTTAATAAATAAAACATAAATCCTTATCTATAGTATAAACTTTTTCTAACAACTCATCAACACTATGACAGGTATATCCCGATTCAATACAAAAAATGGGTATCTTTTTACGTATACAATGTTCATATACTAATTTTAATTCCTCTTCCGTCATATATTTTCGGACATTAACCAACACAATCAGCTTACTCTTTAACAAATCACAAATAATATCCAAATACGTCACGAGCCTTTCTAACAGTTCCATCTCTCCCCATTCAAATTTAAAATCTCCCGCCTTTATCAAATCTTGTGCAGAAAGGGCCGCTTTATACCCGACCTCAACCGGTGCCTGCAAGGTAATCTCAGTATATAAGCTGCGAAGTTTATCATTAATTTCATACAGCAGCTCCGATTCCTCTTCGGCAATACTCGTCAAATAGGCATGTAACTTAGAGAGAACGGATTTCTGATTGCCATCTATATGAAAGAGATCCGTTACAAGAATAACATCTTTTTTACAATCCAATTGTTGTTGTGCCTGCGTAAACACCCAATGCCCCTCGGCTCCCGCGATTTGAGCCGCTAACTCCTGCAAAATATGTCGAAAATACAGCATGTTTTCTATATATAACGTGGCAACATAATTCTCCGACAATTCAATTTCCATATCCGATAAAGCATATAACACCTTCATAATATAATCATCCGTTCTGTCGTATCTACTACCTCGGATGTCACGCTGCCTACTAACAGCTCCATCCGTGAAAATTGTTTTTCCGTAATCGTCAACACTTGCACTATTCCTGTATTCGGTTTATGTTTTTCCAATCCTTTCATTGCCGCTGCTGCATTCGTCTGATTGAGTACTAATTTTATATAAATAGAACGTTGCATCATAAGGTACCCGTGAGATATTAAGTATTTTCTAAACAATCGATACTCTTTTTTATCTTGTAACGTAAAGGTCGGCATATCAAACATAACTAAAATTCTCATAAATCTATAGCTCATATTCTATAAACCTGACTAATGACAGATCGGATGCAGTAAGTGCATCCGCAACGCTTTTACAATAGATGCGAAGGGCCCCGGACAGTACATAGCATTGCTTGTTAATAGTAACCTCTTCGGAAAGCAAATACACCAATTGATGCTTTTCTTCTTTCGTAAAATGAGTTAAATCCATGTCCACAACCGTACGATCTACCAAACTGCGTAGCGGTTCAATGAGGTCACAACTAAAATTAAACGAATTAAATTGATTAGCATGACGCAGTCCGAACTGCGTTAAGTAGCCCAGGGCCGCAACTTCTCGATTAATCGCCGACAGCAAAATGGCATACCCATAATTTAAGGCTGCATTAATATTATTTTCTTCGTCCCGCGTAAAGGATTTTCCAAACAGTGCATGAAAATATACTTTCGCCGCATGCCCTTCGCGCTGTGTTGCATCGCCCAATCGGATATCCCCGCTGTATGATTCCAGCACTTGATAGGCCGCTAAGCCTTTTCGTGCCAACAACCTCGCCTGATTCCGGATTTTAGTGCGCACAATATCCGTCCACAACCGTACTTTATCCCTTTCGGACCAATTCAGTTGTTCCCGACAACGACCGCTCGTATTATGAGCGCCATAGTACCCTACCAATTCGGCTTCCGGATTTCTTGCGGGATCACAAAAAATAATTTTTACTTTTTCTTTAATCAGCGCATGCAGCAACGCAGCCGTCATACTCACGGCGGTGGATTCAATGAGCAGAATATAGATTTCACGAATATATATTTTATGCACCTCTCCCTCTTGCCGAACAAGCATATAATTCATTTTTACGTCCAATTTAGCACACCGACTAATCACTACCGTACGCCAACTCATAGTATCCCCTTTCTATAGTAAGGAAACGGCCTTTTCATACAATCCTGTAATGGAAGTTTCATACACAATACACTCTTCCAGCTTCGTCAAATCCATTGGTTGTTTTCGTCTCGACATAGTAACTCCCATCTTATCCTTAAAAAATGTAAAGGTGGTCTTATTGTTAGCCAAGAGATTTAATATTTCCAACAAACAACTACATTGAGCACCTATCGACAATTCCCGGAATCGCTCGCGAGCAGTCTCACTTGCCAATTTCTCAACTATAGTTTGATAAGCTTTGGCAAATATTTTCGCTTCCATTTTCTTCAGCAATACGTCATAAAAAGCCTCATTGGCCTCTGCTGTAATAAGGTCGATGGCTTGCGCCGTATTTTCAACATCGTCCGCACGACCGACTTTAGATATAGCTTTTAAATAGGCCGCCGCTTGTTCATCCAACACGACCGGAATCGCCGGATCTAACCACATATAATCCCCTGTTTTACCGCCCAAAAAGTATTTAAAACCATCGATTTTCACAACCGTATTAATACACAACTTTTTATAAATCGGCGTAATCGCACTATAAATATCCTTAATCGGCTTCGTTTTCTGCTTCGTTTGCCAAGCATAAGCCGTAAGGTCCGCTTCGGTTTGTAACAGACCGGCTTTATATACCGGTATAGGAATAATCAGGGTATGAATCGTATTCGACGCTTTTTCACGACAAGAAAATACACTATAATAAGCAATTTTTATCTTTTCATAGCCTCCATATCTATGTACATCCCGCAATCGTGCATCGGCCCCTTTTAAGGGGAAATACGTTCCTTCTTTCGCCTTATGTGCTTTAGTAATCGTGGCGTCATATAATTCCCCCTTTTGCACTAATAATTTTTTAGTAATTCGTACATCATTACTCTTCATCATAGCTTGTACCGTTTCTAAACTCTTAGGAACCTGCCAAATGACCCGACCTTGTTTAAGGAGATCGAAATCATACATACGATTTAAGTTATACGGTCTTCGCTCTGTTGAGCGGGCAATAAATTCCCACGGATTTTTCGTGAATTTTTCATGGTACACATTCCCTACCACAATATTTAAATACGCATCTTTCGCATGATGGTAATTATTTAATTCCCGTATTTTTATAAAATTATGTTGGTGTCTAAATTGCGATACCGTTTCCGCTTTTACAAAACAAATTTCCGTATTCGTATATATGCGTTCCAATAAACCGGTAACCGCTTTCGTAGCTTGCGAGGTCTCTACCAACTGCCGCGCAATAAAGCCGGACAATTCCTCCGCCGTTAATTCGGTAGTACGCATAAGTCGTTCATATTTTTTCTCGCTAATAAACCCTGCCCGGCATAAATATTGCCAGTGTGCTTTATTTTTCTCACGTATTGCGGGACGTAACGGGTACTGATCGCTCTTTTCTTTATTAAGCTGCGATTTTACTAATACTAAATTATCCCAACTGCCATCTTTAGTTAAACTCTGCGGATAAATATGGTCAATATCATATGCCGAGGTAAACAACGCATCCATAGCAATCGGTTCATTAGAATACATACAACGCCCCATTTGCGTATAATAGAGGTATAATTTTTTCCGTCTGAAATCCCCTGCTTGATGCGCTTCAATTTCTTTTTTCCATGCAGCACCTTCTTTACCGATAGCTGTATATAATTCTACTAATCGTTTTTTTCGTGAATCTTTTTTTGTTTTTTCCGCCTGCTTCGTTCTGGTCACTTCAACGAAAATTTTCTTCGGTGCCTGCCCCATAATCTTGACCAGTTCCTCTACAATACATAGACTTTGCCAAATAGATCGTTTAACCGATGGTGCCACATATAAATCATCCACTAGTTGATAATCAAGCGTATCCATCATATTCGTCGTATGCTGATGATTCCACGCTTTAATCTGTTTTATATATGTTCCCTGATCGCTCAAAATTTCCATTAAATTTTGACTTGATGCACGCAAACAAGTGATAATATTCCGCTCTACTCCACTTTTATCGCAGCCCTTAACGGCAATCAAGAAGGCCTGTGATAATCTTCCCCAATCAGCATATTTTAATTTTTTGATAGCCCGCATCTGACTATCACTAATGCTATTACCATAAACTTCACGTATTTTATTTTCTAAAATATCTTTTGCTTCCCCAAACAGAGTAACCCAACGAATAATCCGTTCCGCCATACTATGATCGAATCCCGCGCCGAAAATCCGTACCATATCGCGATAGGATTGTAAATCTCCCTTAATGGCATCATCCATGCCGGTAATGACGGCCGTAGCACTACCGGTAATCAAACCGTTTCTTTTCAAAAAGTCCAGCACCCGGCCTTTGGTTTGTTTTTTATGTTCCTGTTTAAATACTTGCTCAATGTATAACTGCTTGATCGCCACGGGCAATTCGTGTCCGTCATACTTAATCATATTCAACTCATTTAATAACATAAATTCACTATATAATAAGGAGCGTTTCGGCAGGACATCTTCTCCGATAAGATACGTACATTTATTTGTCAGATTCGTAATAAATGCCTCTGCCGATGCTTTGACATCCACCATATCCGCAAAATTCCAAGGGTATACTTTCCCCCTTTGTTTGCGCACTACCCAACCGGTACCCTGTTTCCGGTCCGCAACCGTTTCGCCGCTATGCGGATTAAGAGGCCCCACATAATAAGGGATTCTAAACGTAAACAATTGAATAATTTTATCTTTTACAGATACTCCGTCACTGACATCATTTAAAAAGTTATATTTTTTACGGGCTGTCTCTAAAATAGCTTCCAACTCGGCTTGATGAATTTGATGCGGAATCACTGCATTATCTTTAACCCGCAACAACGGTAAAAAGGTTTCTAACCGGATCGCCTCCAAAATGGCCTGTTTCGAGTCCGAATCGTCTACTTGCTTTAAGACGGCTTGCACATATTTATAAAATCCTTCCCGATTAACGCGTTTTCCCTCACTATAAGACGATATATAGGCAACATAATTCGATAAGTCTTTTTTATTATTTTCTCTAAACATTTCATTATATAAACGCTTGTGCGGTTTTAATATCGCTTTTAATGCCCGTAACTGTTCTTTATGTGTATTATAATCTTCTACCTTTGCTGCCGAAATACTACGTTTTCCTTGCAAAATCTGTGAAAGAATTAACGTATCATACAGTGCTTTCATCGTATCCAGCAAGACAATGTCATCGCCTATACTATTCGCATAGTCGTCTCTTTTTTCCTCATAATCGCCGGAAGAAAAATTTATGTTTTTAATACTGCTATCCAAGTCTTTATAGTCACTATTGGCAAATAATTTGGAAATATCCGATTTAAGACCTAAAACCAACCCCGCCATTTCCGCCGCCTGTGCTTTTTTTACCTTATCCTTAAGCGGATTCCATAACTCTTGAACGTCTTTTTTTCGGTCACTTTTCGTTTCACCGGTATTTTTAAGTATATTTACCATTTCATTGCTATCAATCGTATCATCTAAAATAGCCAGTCCCTGTTTACCCAATAGGGTGCGTACTAATTCTTCTATAGAAGCCCCGTTCTGTTCTAAAGAACCAGCAAATAAAAAATGGCCTCTATACTTCAAGATATGATGTACTGCTAAAAATAATTCTCGAATATCCTGCGGTTCCTCTTCCATTAATCGTTTTCTTACATGGTAAATCGTAGGATTGTCTTTATAAAATCGGTCCGCATCAAATTTATCGGTACTGAATAAGATATGTTTTTCTTTAACCGTCTTGTCTTCCAAGAAAAATTTACTTTCTTTTAATCGCATAAAAAAAGTATTATCCACTTTTGCCATTTCCTCAGCAAATAATTCCTCTAATATCTGTAACCGATCCCTTCTCCGTGCCAACCGCCGTCTATTCGTTCTAAATTGGCGACGTTCCGCCGCTCGCTTACCTTCTGCAAACAAGCGGCTGCCCCACATCTTATGCCCTCTGAATTTAGGGATGCGATAATCCGGCGTTGCCACTGCCCATCCTACAGAACTAGTACCAATATCCAAGCCCACATAATACTCTTCTCGGTTACGCTTTTTCATAGTAATATTCTCCTCTATACAGTATTGACAAATCCATGTATTAATTCTATACTAACAATAGAATTACATTACGAGTTCAAATAAAAATTAATTCAAAGTGCCTTCGGGCTGCTCGATGTGGAGCTTTTAATTTTTCTCGATTCCTTGGAATCGAGTTTTTTTTTTGCCCTTTTAGGAGGCACACGCACCGCTTACCGACAACGTACTTCCCTATATTATATTCTACACCTATAGGGAACATTCCTGCAGCAGCACCGATATTACCGATCGAGAAAATAAAAAAACAGCCCGACGACCGTTCGGACTGTTCAACATGTTTTTATTTTCACGCCTCATATAAAAAAACGACTCCGTCATGTACCGAAGCACCTCTCCCCCTGCAACACGTACCGGAACCCCGGCTCTACAACCTCGTCTGCAACGTAATCGGGAATGCCCCCGCCTCGAAATCAAGTATACCGAAAAAAACGAACTCTCTATTCTTACAGAATCCTATAAGAATAGAGAGTTCGTATCTCAATCAAATGGTGACCCGGTAGGGATTCGAACCCTAGACCTACTGATTCGTAGTCAGTCACTCTATCCAGCTGAGCTACCGAGTCATGCTGAGATATGATAATATATCATATCTCATATTATGGCAGGGGCAGAAGGAATCGAACCCTCAACCAACGGTTTTGGAGACCGCTACTCTACCAGTTGAGCTATACCCCTATAAAAA
>NZ_AFUG01000025.1:0-610 GCF_000221545.1 Megasphaera sp. UPII 135-E | reverse complement strand
AAGCCGGTAAAGGACTGACCGTAAGCCGTGACGGAAACACGATCAAGTACGGTATTGACGGAAGTAAGATTGATTTTAGTAATAATGATACGGTTAAGACGATAAATGGAAATATTACTACCTTGCAATCAGGATTCACTATTCAAGACGGAGCTACTTCGACGCCAGGAAAGAAAGTAATCAAAGCGAAAGACACAATTACATTTAAGGGTGATAGCAATATTACAGCGGCAGTCGGTACAGATGGCAGTGTTACCTATAGCTTAAATAAAACCGGTATTACGAATACGTTGAATGATACCTTTGCCAAGAAAGATGCAAGCAATATAGGTGATGCAGAAAGAACTGCATGGGCAGGAAAACTCGGCACAGGAACGATTGCAGCAAATGACGGTAACCTTGTAACGGGTGGCACCGTTCAAGCTGCATTGAAACCGGTAAGTGATAAAGCGGATAAAAACGTAACGGATATTGCAGGATTGACTACTCGTGTAGGTAAAAATGAAAGTGATATCAAAACATTACAAGGGGGATTTACTCTCCAAGATGCTAATAAGACAGCCGGTAAACAAACCGTCACAGCAGGAAGTAAGGTAACGGTAACAGGAGA
>NZ_AFUG01000026.1:0-1705 GCF_000221545.1 Megasphaera sp. UPII 135-E | reverse complement strand
AACGATCGCTGTGATAAGTAGCGAATTTTTTTCGTCAATATTTCATTCTTTTGTGCTAATAGGGTGACTAAATTTTTCCATACTCGCATTTGAAGCGGACCCATTGACGAATCAACAGAAGATAGTGACAAAATACAGAAAAATAATATTTGACAAAAGTACGTAGATAGAGTATGATAACTTCATTATACGAGATGAATCTTCAGGGCAGGGTGCAATTCCCGATCGGCGGTATAGTCCGCGAGCGCGTTAGCGTAGGATTTGGTGCAATTCCAAAACCGACAGTATAGTCTGGATAAAAGAAGAGGAAAAGATATTTTATTTTTTTGTTTCTTTGCCCCGAAGCACTTGCTGGGGTTTTTTTTATGCCCGCAACTGCACGTATAGACGAAGTATATGAAACCAGGAGGCTTTATCATGACAAAAACACGAACATTCAATACGGTTGAAGAAGCACTAGAAGATTTGCGAGCTGGTCGCATGATCATTGTAACAGACGATCCGGATCGGGAAAACGAGGGGGATCTTATTTGTGCAGGGCAATTTTGTACTACCGAAAATATGAATTTTATGGCTACTCATGGCAAAGGATTAATTTGCATGCCCATGAGTATTGAATATGCAGAAAAACTCAAATTATCACCCATGGTAGCACACAATACAGATAATCACGAAACAGCATTTACCGTTTCCGTTGACCATGTCCAAACGACAACAGGTATTTCTGCAGTAGAACGCGCGTTCACAACCCGAGCATGCACTGATGAAAAAACACGACCCGAAGACCTACGTCGTCCAGGACATACCTTTCCACTCATTGCCAAAAAAGGTGGCGTTCTTGTACGCAATGGTCATACGGAAGCAACGGTAGATCTATTGCGTTTGGCCGGTCTCAAACAAGTTGGGGTATGCTGTGAAATTATGGCTGACGATGGCACGATGATGCGTACGCCGCAACTATGGGAAGTAGCTGAAAAACATCAGTTAAAATTTATCACCATTCATGATTTACAAAATTATTGTCGTCGTCACGATAAACATGTCGTGCGTGAAGCTGTCGCTGAAATGCCTACAAAATTTGGAGATTTCAAAATTTATGGCTATGTCAACGACTTAACAGGTGAACACCATGTTGCCTTAGTCAAAGGTGATATTAGCAATGGAAAAAATGTACTTTGCCGTGTTCATTCCGAATGCTTAACAGGTGATGTCTTTGGCTCTTGCCGTTGCGATTGCGGTCAACAACTAGCCGCCGCATTACAACAGATCAACAAAGAAGGACGAGGAGTTCTTCTCTACATGCGTCAAGAAGGACGAGGCATTGGTCTTATCAACAAGCTCAAAGCCTATGTGTTACAAGAACAAGGCTACGATACGGTAGAAGCCAATGAAAAGCTCGGCTTTGCCCCAGATTTACGCGAATACTGGATTGGGGCTCAAATCCTACAAGATATGGGTGTTACGGAATTACGCTTACTCACTAATAATCCTGAAAAGATTTATGGCTTAGAAGGATTTGGTGTAGAAATTACGGAACGAGTTCCCATTGAAATCGCTCCACAAAAATATGACAAATTTTATTTAGAAACAAAAAAAGAAAAAATGGGCCACATTTTACCGCATTTGCATTAAAAACAACCGACGTAAGATAAAAAATATCGGCTATCCATATAAGTGGATAGCCGATATTTTTATCTTACGTCTT
>NZ_AFUG01000027.1:0-21270 GCF_000221545.1 Megasphaera sp. UPII 135-E | reverse complement strand
GCCTTCACGAATAGCGAAACGTAAGCCTACTTCAATAGCAATCGGTGTAATCAATTCTACATCCATTTTTACATTATCACCAGGCATGCACATTTCTGTTCCTTCTGGTAACTGGATAACTCCCGTTACGTCCGTTGTTCTGAAATAAAACTGTGGGCGATAACCATTAAAGAACGGCGTATGACGACCACCTTCATCTTTTGTCAACACGTATACTTGTGCTTTAAATTTAGTGTGTGGATGAATGGATCCTGGTTTTGCCAATACTTGTCCACGTTCAATTTCTTTACGATCTACACCACGCAACAACGCACCGATATTGTCGCCAGCTTCTGCCAAATCCAACAATTTACGGAACATTTCAACACCCGTAACAACGGTCTGTTTTGGTTCTTCTGCTAACCCTACGATTTCTACCGTATCGCCTACTTTAACCGTTCCGCGTTCTACACGTCCCGTAGCAACAGTACCACGACCAGTAATCGTAAATACATCTTCAACTGGCATCAAGAACGGTTTGTCCGTCGGACGATCTGGTGTCGGAATATATTCGTCAACCTTAGCCATCAATTCCAAAATGCTCTTTTCTGCTTCTGCGTCCCCTTCTAATGCTTTCAATGCAGAACCTACAACGATAGGGATATCGTCTCCTGGGAAGTCATAAGAGCTGAGCAATTCACGTACTTCCATTTCGACCAATTCAATTAATTCTGGGTCATCTACCTGATCCGCTTTATTGAGGTATACGACAATAGCAGGAACCCCTACCTGACGAGCTAACAAGATATGTTCACGGGTCTGTGGCATAGGACCATCTGCTGCGGATACAACCAAAATAGCTCCGTCCATCTGAGCTGCACCGGTGATCATATTTTTTACATAATCGGCATGCCCCGGGCAATCCACATGTGCATAATGACGTGCGTCTGTTTCATATTCTACGTGTGCCGTGTTGATTGTAATACCACGTTCACGTTCTTCTGGTGCCTTATCAATATCTGCATAATCTTCAAATTTTGCATATCCTTTTTGAGATAATACTTTTGTAATAGCAGCTGTCAATGTTGTTTTACCATGGTCAACGTGACCAATGGTTCCGATATTAACATGCGGTTTCGTTCTTTCAAAATGTTCTTTTGCCATTTTTCTCGATTCCTCCAATATTTAAATTTATTAGCTATTAGCCTTTTTCACTGATGATCTTTTCCGCTACATTTTTAGGTACTTCTTCGTAGTGATCAAAAGTCATCGTATATACACCACGTCCTTGCGTCTTAGAGCGCAAATCCGTTGCATAACCAAACATTTCTGCCAATGGCACAAATGCATTGATATGTTCCGCACCGCCACGCATTTCCATACCGTCAACGCGTCCACGCCGCGAATTCAAATCCCCAATAACATCCCCCATATATTCTTCAGGAACTACTACTTCTACCTTTGTATATGGTTCTAACAAAACAGCCTGTGCTTTTCTTGCCCCTTCTTTAAAGCCCATCGAACCAGCAATTTTAAATGCCATTTCTGATGAGTCAACTTCATGATAAGAACCATCATATACAATAACTTTAATGTCTACCATGGGGAATCCTGCTAACACGCCACTTTCCATGGCTTCTTTAACGCCAGCTTCCACTGAACCAATATATTCTTTTGGAATAGCTCCACCAACGACTTTATTTTCAAATTCATATCCTTGACCTTGTTCTTGTGGAATTAATTCCAACCAGCAATCACCATATTGACCACGACCACCAGATTGACGTTTAAAGAATCCACGTGCCTTCACACTTTGACGAATGGTTTCACGATAAGCAACTTGTGGTTTACCTACATTACAATCCACCTTAAATTCCCGCGACATACGATCAACGATAATGTCCAAATGCAATTCGCCCATACCAGAAATAATAGTCTGCCCCGTTTCAGCGTCGGTCTTAACACGGAATGTCGGATCTTCTTCAGCCAATCGAGCTAATGCAGTTCCCATTTTTTCTTGGTCTGCCTTAGTTTTTGGCTCTACTGCAACAGAAATAACTGGTTCAGGAAATTCCATTTTTTCCAAAATAATAGGATTTTTTTCATCACAAAGCGTATCGCCTGTAGTCGTATCTTTTAAGCCAACAATAGCTCCTATATCACCACTGTACGCTTCCTGTACTTCTTCTCGATGATTAGCGTGCATCCGTAAAATACGTCCTACCCGTTCTTTTTTCCCTTTGGTGGAATTATATACATACGTTCCAGCTTGCAATGTACCAGAATACACACGGAAAAAAGCTAATTTACCGACAAATTGATCCGCCATAATCTTAAATGCCAATGCGGAAAACGGTTCTTTATCATCGGCTTTCCGAAAATCTTCTTCGCCTGTGTCAGGTTTTGTTCCTGCCACCGGTGGAATGTCCAATGGCGACGGCATATAGTCAACTACTGCATCTAAGAGCATCTGAATACCTTTGTTTTTGTATGCAGATCCGCAAAGTACAGGAAACATCTTATTATGCACAACAGCACTACGTATAGCTGTTTTTATTTCTTCTACGGAAAGTTCTTCACCATCCAAATATTTCATCATGAGTTCATCATTTGTTTCACAAACCGCTTCAATCATAATCTGATGATATTCTTCCGCTTGTTCCTTCATATCTTCAGGGATATCAACAATTTCAAATTCTTTCCCCAACGTATCTTCATATACTTCAGCCTTCATGGTTATTAAGTCAATAATACCGCTAAAGGTTGTTTCAGCACCAATTGGCAGCTGAATGGCTACGGCATTTGCTTGTAACCGATCTTTCATCATTTGAACACAATTCAAGAAATTAGCCCCAGTTGTATCCATCTTATTGATAAATGCAATACGAGGTACTTGATAGTGTTCAGCTTGACGCCATACTGTTTCTGATTGCGGTTCTACCCCGCCTTTAGCAGAAAATACAGCAACAGAACCGTCAAGAACACGCAGCGAACGTTCTACTTCTACTGTAAAATCAACATGCCCAGGAGTATCAATAATATTGATGCGATGTTCTTTCCATTGTGCCGTAGTAGCGGCAGAGGTGATAGTAATACCACGCTCTTGTTCTTGTGCCATCCAGTCCATTGTAGCAGCACCTTCATGCACTTCACCAATTTTATGTACTCGTCCTGTATAGAAAAGTATACGTTCCGTTGTCGTGGTTTTACCAGCATCAATATGAGCCATGATACCGATATTTCTCGTTTTTTCCAAAGAAAACTCTCTTGCCACGATAGTCCACTCCTCTAATAATATACAAAAACCTACCAGCGATAATGAGCAAACGCTTTATTGGCTTCTGCCATTTTATGTGTATCTTCTTTCTTCTTAACAGCTGCACCTGTATTATTAAAAGCATCCATCAATTCAGCTGCTAATTTTTCTTTCATCGTACGTTCGCCTCTTTTACGAGCATACACTACAGTCCATCGAATTCCCAACGATAACCGCCGATCTGCACGAACTTCTACAGGGACTTGATAATTCGCACCCCCAACACGACGAGCACGTACTTCAAGTACCGGCATAACATTATTTAATGCTTGTTCAAATACTTCCATCGGTTCTTTATTCATTTTAGAACGGATAATATCAAATGCATCGTATACAATCGATTCAGCGATACCTTTTTTCCCGTCCAACATTACTTTATTAATAAAACGTGTTACCAATTTAGAATGATATACGGGATCTGGTAACACATCACGTTTTGGCACGGCGCCTTTTCTTGGCATATCAATTTCCTCCTTTTATGTAAGTCATCTAGTTGTACCAGCTAATTATTTAGCCTTTTTAGTGCCATACTTAGAACGCGATTGCTGACGTTCAGAAACGCCTGCTGTGTCTAAAGCACCACGAACAATATGATAACGTACACCAGGAAGGTCTTTGACACGACCGCCCCTAATTAAAACTACACTATGTTCCTGTAAATTGTGACCAATGCCAGGAATATAAGCAGTTACTTCGATAGAATTCGTCAAGCGAACACGAGCTACTTTACGCAAAGCAGAGTTAGGTTTTTTTGGTGTAGCTGTATACACACGCGTGCACACTCCCCGTTTCTGCGGGCAATTTTTTAAAGCCGGTGCTGTTGATTTGTAAATAGAATCTTGACGACCTTTTCTAACCAATTGGCTAATGGTTGGCATATGGGCACCTCCTCTCTAAACAATTAGATTTATAATGTAATCATCACCAAGTAATACTCAGCCATGATATTACCGAATTTCTTTGAGTAGTCCTACTGCAGCAGCTCGCACTTTTATACGACAAGCTCGGCCTAATTCTTCCATTGTATAAGCCATTTCTACGGGAATATGAGCTGTCTTAGCATATTCTAATAACGGGGATGACACCGCGTTATCGCAGTCCTTGGCAATATATAATTGCGCCACTTCGTTTCGTTTCATCGCTTTCAATGTTTGCTTTGCTCCTACTGTTCTGGCAATAGCATGTTCAAATACTAAGCTCACGAAACCTCACTCCTCATATGATAAATATTGTATTGACCATCCAATTAACACAATACTAAAATATTGTATCATTCCTATAAAGAAGATGTCAATTATTTTTTTCATAAACACGCATTGACTCATTACTTATGAAAACACATATCCGTGTGTTTCATTTTTATAGATGAAAATCATAAAACGAGATTTCCTATACAAGAAATCTCGTTTTATCTTCCCCAAATCCTGTTATTCTTCAGTATCCTCCAAAGATATTTGAGGTTCTTGCTCTTGCTCTTCTTCTATAATAGCCGGTGGAACCGTACTAATTACTTTTACTTTTCGATAACGACTCATACCTGTTCCTGCTGGAATGAGTTTACCAATAATAACATTTTCTTTCAATCCCAACAACGGATCCACTTTTCCTTTAATTGCGGCATCCGTTAAAACACGAGTGGTTTCTTGGAATGATGCCGCTGAAAGGAAGGACTCTGTAGCTAACGCTGCCTTGGTAATCCCTAACAACATGGGTTTACCTGAAATAGGTTGGCCTCCACTAAGTTGTATACGACGGTTCATATCTTCAAAAACATTAACATCTACATATTCACCTGGCAATACATCTCCATCCCCAGATTCTTCAATCTTCATCTTACGTAGCATCTGACGCACAATAACCTCAATATGTTTATCATTAATTCCTACACCTTGAGATTTATATACTTTTTGCACTTCATATACTAAATATCGTTGCGTTGCTTCTACACCCAATATTTGTAAAATATCATGGGGATTAATAGATCCAGCCGTCAATCGATCGCCTTTCTTTACTTGTTTACCTTCATGCACAACGAGATGTGCCCCATAAGGAATTGTATAATTTCGTTCTTCCCCATCTGCACTAATAACATGAACAACATTAATATCTCGATGATCTTCTTTTTCTCTAATCTCTACGACACCATCAATTTCCGTTACAATCGCATTTCCCTTTGGTTTACGTGCTTCAAATAATTCTTCAACACGCGGTAACCCTTGAGTAATGTCACCAGCAGAAGCAACACCACCCGTATGAAAAGTACGCATAGTTAACTGTGTGCCTGGTTCCCCAATGGACTGAGCAGCAATCGTGCCTACTGATTCCCCGACATTGACTTTACCACCCGTTCCTAAATCGCGTCCATAGCACTTCGCACAAACACCATATCTACTTCTACAAGTCAAAACGGAACGAATCCGAATGGATTTATAATACTTAGCAATTTCTTTCGCTTGTTCTGCCATAATTTCTTCATTCACGGTCACTATAACTTCACCCGTATCAGGATTTACTAGTGTTTCCGCCGCCGTTCTTCCTTCAATCCGTTCTTCAAGAGATTCAATGACCCCACTACCTTCAACTATAGCCGTAACTTCAACGCCGCGAATATCATTATTACGCACTTTTACTTCTTCTACATCACTTTGTAAAATCCGTTCAATTGCATCTTCTGTCAACAAAGTATGTGCTGCACAAATTTCAATGCCATTAGAGTCATATATGGAATTTTCAACCATTTTTCCCAACATATTTTCTATCATTGACTTCCGAATAACTTCTCTAAACCCTTCTTCTGGTGCCCCTAAAGAAACAGTTTCAATATTATTCGTATGATTCAAATCATCATTAATATCCATCTGACTGCCTCGCAAAGACAGTTTCGGTAATTGATGTTCAATAATAACATCCATATCGTCATTGGTTAATACATATTCAGATGCAAAAACCTCTTCACCCGTATTGGGATCCGCCACAGAATTTGCTAACACCCGCCCAATGAGTTTATCTCGAAGTAATTGCACCGCTTGACGGCAAGATGTAGCCAAACGAGCACGTTCACGAACCAAATCGATACCAAATACATCGCAATCATCTTCACGAACAATAACATCTTGCGATACATCGACCAAACGCCGAGTTAAATATCCCGAATCGGCCGTACGCAACGCAGTATCAGCAAGTCCTTTTCTTGCACCATGAGAAGACGTAAAATAATCCAATACAGAAAGACCTTCACGGAAATTAGCTTTTATCGGTAAGTCAATAATACGCCCCGATGGATCGGCCATCAAGCCACGCATACCCGCAACCTGACGAATTTGTTGCTTATTACCACGAGCTCCTGAATCAGCCATCATGAAGATCGAGTTAAAAGGATCCATATTATCCATCATAACTTCTGTTACATCATCCGTAGCCTTTTCCCAAATGGAGCATGTTTTACGATACCGTTCATCCTCCGTAATAAGCCCACGCTGAAATAGTTTAGAAACATTTTGTACTTGTTTATCTGCTGCATTTAAAATGTCCCATTTGCCTTCAGGAATTTGAATGTCCGAAATAGCAATAGACATACCCGCCTGACGAGCATAATGATAGCCAATATTTTTAATTCTGTCTAATAATTCAGCTGTCTTCGTATTACCAACTAAATGGAAGCAAGCATCAACAAGCTTACCAATTTCTTTTTTGCTCATCAATACACCCAAACAAGGTACATCAACAAATAATTTTCCTCGTTTAAATTCATCTACCGCTTGTTTATCAACCTTGTGCGAAGGCAATGGATGTACAGATAATAAATCTACATCAAAATTTTCTTTTAGCTGCGAAAATCCATAATCTAAAATACGTCCTTCTGCATCACGTATCTTAACCAAATGGGTAGAATCAATCACACCGTGTTCATATGCAAAGACCGTATCTTCTGGATCATCAAAGACCATAACCGAATCCGTATGATACATCCGCAATTCTTCATATAACTGATCGTTATATAACAATTTACCGGCCGTAGTTTCAATAATACCATGACCAGGAATGCGAACCTTTATAATCGCACCAATATCAATAACTTTAGCATCATACGCCAACATCACTTCATCATAACTAGAGAACCATTTTCCTTCCCCTTTGGCACCTGGTTTTGCCAACGTTAAATAATAAGCACCTAAAACCATATCCTGTGTAGGTACAGCAACAGGCTTCCCATCTTTGGGTGCCAAAATATTATGAGAAGATAACATCAACGTCCGTGCTTCTGATTGAGCTTCTACCGAAAGCGGTAAATGGCACGCCATTTGGTCACCATCAAAATCCGCATTAAACGCTGTGCATACTAATGGATGTAATTTAATAGCTCGCCCTTCCCAAAGAATCGGTTCAAATGCCTGGATACCCAAACGATGAAGTGTCGGGGCCCGGTTTAACAAAACAGGATGTTCTTGAATCACATTTTCTAATACATCCCAAACTTCACTATTGACGCGTTCAACTTTCTTCTTCGCATTTTTTATATTAGTAGCAATTCCTTTTTCCACTAATTTTTTCATAACAAATGGTTTAAATAACTCTAACGCCATTTCTTTGGGTAAGCCGCACTGATGCATTTTCAATTCTGGTCCGACAACAATAACGGAACGACCAGAATAGTCAACCCGTTTGCCCAGCAAGTTTTGACGAAAACGCCCCTGTTTCCCTTTTAACATATCAGATAATGACTTTAATGGGCGATTACCTGCACCTGATACAGGTCTTCCCCGACGACCATTATCCAATAATGCATCCACCGCTTCTTGCAACATTCTTTTTTCATTACGAATAATAATATTAGGTGCACCTAAATGTAACAATCGAGTCAACCTGTTATTTCGATTAATAACACGTCGATAAAGATCGTTTAAATCGGATGTAGCAAATCGCCCTCCGTCAAGTTGTACCATTGGCCGCAATTCTGGTGGAATAACGGGAATAACATCCAAAATCATCCATTCTGGCTTATTACCAGAATGACGAAATGATTCGACAACTTCCAAGCGCCTAATAGCACGTACCCGCCGTTGTCCGGTCGCATCCCGCAGCTCTTCACGCAAGGATTTGTTTAATTCTTCTAAATCTAACTCTTGTAATAATTCCTTTACAGCAGCAGCCCCCATACCTACGCGGAATTTATCGCCATACATATCCAAATACTGCCAATATTCCATTTCTGTTAACAATTGGCGCTTAACCAATGGGGTGTCGCCTGGATCCAAAACTAAATATGCCGCAAAATATAACACTCGTTCCAACGCCCGCGGCGAAATATCCAAAATCAGGCCCATACGACTAGGAATACCTTTAAAATACCAAATGTGCGATACCGGAGTAGCCAGTTTAATATGCCCCATCCGTTCCCGTCGCACCTTTGCCCGCGTTATTTCTACGCCGCAACGATCGCAAATAACCCCTTTATAACGAATACGTTTGTATTTACCACAATGGCATTCCCAATCTTTAGTAGGCCCAAAAATACGTTCGCAAAACAATCCATCCCGTTCAGGTTTCAACGTTCTATAATTGATAGTTTCTGGCTTTTTTACTTCGCCATGGGACCATTCTATAATTTTTTCTGGAGAAGCCAACCCGATTTTCATCGAATCAAAATCGTTCACATCTAGCACGAATACCGCTCCCTTCTCATTTCTTTATTCATTATCTTCCACGTCTACATCAACAACTGCATCTAATCCCATGCCACTCATGATATCGTCTTCCTCTCCATTAGAAATCAACGATCCATCACTATCCATTATTATTTCCGAGGTCATAGGTGCATCTTCTCGTTCTTCCATTACGCTTCTTATTTCTGCTGTTTTTTCAGATGAAATATCTTCTTCGTCGTCTAATTCTTTTACAACGACTTCATCTCCATCTTCGCTCAAAATTTGCACATCCAAACCAATTGCTTGTAATTCTTTTAGCAATACTTTGAACGATTCTGGTACTCCTGGTTCTGGTATATTTTCACCTTTTACAATTTTTTCATAAGCCTTAACACGTCCAACCACATCATCCGATTTAATAGTCAACATTTCTTGTAATGTATATGCCGCGCCATACGCTTCCAGCGCCCATACTTCCATTTCCCCAAAACGTTGTCCCCCGAACTGAGCTTTACCGCCCAAAGGCTGTTGTGTAACCAGCGAATATGGACCCGTAGAACGAGCATGAATTTTATCATCTACTAAATGATGCAATTTCAAGAAGTAAGTATATCCAACCGTAACGCGCCGATCCATCGGTTCGCCTGTTCGTCCATCATACAATACAGTCTTACCGTCTTCGGGCAATCCCGCAAGTTTCAAGGCCTGAAATACATCTTCTGCTTGAGCACCATCAAATACAGGTGTAGCAATATGAATTCCTGCTTTATCTGGTTTTGGCATGCCATACGTATCCAAATCATAACCAACAGCACGCAATTTTTCTTCCAGCCGTTCATCCATATTCATGATTTCTAAGCCTAATTCATGCATAGCCCAGCCTAAATGCGTTTCCAGAATCTGCCCAATATTCATACGTGATGGAACCCCTAATGGATTTAAGACAATTTGTACAGGTGTACCATCTGGCAAAAAGGGCATATCTTCTTGCCGCATAACGCGCGATACAACCCCCTTATTACCATGACGCCCAGACATCTTATCGCCTTCATGAATTTTACGTTTTTGAGCAATATAAACACGCACCAACCGATTAACTCCTGGTGGTAATTCATCGTTATTTTCGCGTGAAAATTCACGTACTTTAACTACTTTACCCGATTCACCATGAGGAACACGCAAAGAAGTATCTCTTACTTCCCGTTCTTTATCGCCAAAAATAGCACGCAACAATCGTTCTTCCGGCGTCAATTCAGTTTCTCCTTTAGGCGTTACTTTTCCGACTAATACATCGCCTGGAACCACATCTGCGCCAACCATAATCACGCCTTTTTCATCCAAATTTTTTGTGCTATCTTCACTTACATTCGGAATTTCACGCGTAATTTCTTCTGCACCTAACTTGGTATCCCGTGCATCGCATTCATATTCTTCAATATGAATAGATGTGTATAAATCATTTTTCGGTAAATCTTCGCTAAGCAAGACCGCATCTTCATAGTTATACCCTTCCCAAGGCATATAAGCGACCAAAATATTATATCCTAATGCCAATTCACCACCATCAGTAGCCATGCCATCAGCTAATACCTGACCTTCCGCAACGCGATCATTTTTATACACTAACGGTCTTTGATTGATACAAGTGCTTTGATTGGAACGAACAAACTTAACCAATTTATACGTGTCAATGGTCCCTGAATCAGTTTTTACTTGAATTTCATCACCTGTAACACGAATAACTACACCATTATGCTTAGCTAATACGCACACCCCCGAGTCGCAAGCTGCTTTATATTCCATTCCTGTGCCTACCAATGGAGCCTGAGTTCGCAACAAAGGCACAGCTTGACGCTGCATGTTCGCACCCATCAACGCTCGGTTGGCATCATCGTTTTCTAAGAAAGGAATCATCGAAGTGCCTACGGAAATCACTTCTTTAGGTGATACGTCCATATAATCTACTCGATCAGCCTTAAATTCGCGAGTATCTTCTCCATGTCGGCAAGCAACCCGTTCATGAACAAAATAACCATCTTCCGTTAACGGTTCATTTGCCTGTGCAATGACATATTGTTCTTCTTCATCCGCCGTAATATACCGAACATCATTCGTAACGATACCCGTTTCTTTATCCACACGACGATATGGTGCTTCTATAAAGCCAAACTCATTTACCTTGCCAAAGCACGCCAAAGATGAAATCAACCCAATATTAGGTCCTTCTGGTGTTTCAACTGGGCACATACGGCCATAATGCGAATGATGCACATCACGAACTTCAAAGCCTGCTCTTTCTCGTGATAAACCACCTGGTCCTAATGCACTTAACCGTCTTTTATGAGTCAATTCAGCAAGTGGGTTCGTTTGGTCCATAAATTGAGATAACTGACTCGATCCAAAGAACTCTTTAATAGATGCAACAACCGGACGAATATTAATTAAGCTTTGGGCCTCTATCGCTTCTGAATCTTGTGTTGTCATTCTTTCCCGAACTACTCGTTCCATTCGAGTTAAGCCAATACGAAATTGATTTTGCAGCAATTCGCCCACACACCGCAAGCGTCTATTACCCAAATGGTCAATATCATCCACCGTACCAAATCCATCCATTAAATTTAACAGATAATCTATATGAGCAATAATATCTTCACGCGTAATCGTTCGATGCTCATAAGGCAAATTGCTATTATTACAAATAATTTTATATACAGAACCATCTACTTTTTCAACAAAAACTTCTACCAATCCATCTCCTGAAAAAACACCACTTTCGCGGATGATTTGCACTTCATCCGAACCTATTTCCGTATGGGCAGGAAGAATAATTTCACCCGTTTCAGGATAAACAATCGGTTCATGCAAAGTAAGTCCAAATAAACGGCGTTCCCACCCCAATTTTTTTCCTGCTTTATAACGACCTACTCGTGCCAAATCATATCGCCGCGAGTCAAAAAAGAGTCCTTCAAATAAATTACGTGCACTTTCTACCGTTGGCGGCTCAGCGGGGCGCAATTTTTTATAAATTTCTACTAACGCCTCTTCTTGTGACTCCGTCGCGTCTTTTTCCAACGTTGCCTTTAACCTCTTATCATCAAAGAAAAGATCCATAATATCAGCATCTGTTGACCAACCTAACGCTCGAATTAACACAGTCACTGGTATTTTTCTATTTCGATCAATCCGTGCATAAACAATATCATTTGTATCAGTTTCTAACTCAATCCATGCCCCACGATTAGGAATAACCGTAGAATTATATAGACGAATTCCCATCGGGTCAATTTCGCGACCATAGTATACCCCTGGGGAACGAACTAACTGACTAACAATAACACGTTCCGCCCCATTAATGATAAAGGTACCTGTATCTGTAATTAAAGGAAAATCACCCATAAAAATATCTTTATCGTTAACTTCCCCTGTTTCATGATTCACGAGTCGAACTTGGACACGAAGTGGTGCGGCATATGTCGTATCACGTTCTTTACATTCTCGAAGATCATACTTCGGTTCACCTAATTTAAAATTTTCAAAAGATAAAGATAAATTACCCGCTGCATCTTCAATCGGAGAGATATCTTTAAATATATCCTTTAATCCTTTTTCCAAAAACCATTCATAAGATTTGATTTGTAAATCTAATAAATGGGGCATTTTTAGAACCTCATTGATTTTTGCATATGTGTATCGAGTCCGTTTCCCTACTTGTACAGGTTTGAACATGCTAATCTTTCACCCCTTATAATAAAGTAACTCAAGAATACGCATCCGTGTCATTCACAAAAAGCGACAAAAAAGCAAGGCTCTATGGGTAAAATTGAACCTTGCTTAAATTTTATTATCCGGAAGCGTGTCCTCCATGTATCTAACAATATCAAACAAACATTTGCAATGAGTTATTATAGCATATGTTTTTTTATATGTCAAATTATTATTTTGTAATTTTTGCTAACGTATATTTCTTTTTTCCCTTTCGAACAACCACAAATTTACCTTGTGAATTTTTATGTGGTTGTACCAGTGCAGCAAGATCCGTTACCTTTTCACCATTAATCGTAATCGCTCCATTGGTAACATCCTCACGAGCCTGTCTTTTTGAATTACAAATCCCTGCATCTACTAACCAATTAACCACATCTTTAGGCTCAGCGGTAACTTCTACTGTAGGCATATGACCAAATCCTTGAAGTAATTCATGCTCCGTGAGATCCGAAATGCTCCCATGAAATAACGCATCCGTAATTCGTTGTGCTTCGATTAACGCATCTTTACTATGAACAAAAGTGGTCACTTCTTCTGCTAACCGTTTTTGAGCAAGCCGCTTTTCCGGTTCTTTAGTAATCGCTTGTTCCAATGCTTCAATTTCTTCACGTGATAAAAAGGTAAAATATTTTAAGTACTTAATGACATCTGCATCATCCTGATTAAGCCAAAATTGATAAAATTCAAAAGGTGACGTTTTCTCTGGATCCAACCAAACCGCACCACCTGCAGTTTTACCAAACTTTGTTCCATCTGCTTTTAACATCAACGGTATCGTCAATCCATATACGGGAGCATCACTGCCATGAATTTTATGAATCATATCCGTGCCAGCCGTGATATTTCCCCATTGATCAGCGCCACCAATTTGTAATTGCACATTATATTGCGAAAAAAGATGTTCAAAATCCATAGACTGTAAAATTTGATAAGAAAATTCCGTAAACGAAATTCCTTCAGCCAAACGACTTGCTACCACTTCTTTCCCTAGCATAACATTAACGCTAAACAATTTTCCATAATCTCGCAAAAAGCTTAATAAATCAATTTTACTTAACCAATCATTATTGTTTACAAATAAAATATCGACATCATCACCAAATAAGTGAGTAAATTGCTTTCTTAATTTTTCAGCATTACTTCTAACTTTTTCCATTGTCTGTAATTGTCGTTCTGATTTTCTACCACTAGGATCGCCAATAGCACCTGTACCCCCACCAATAAGTACAACTGGATGATGTCCTGCCAAGGCAAATCGTTTTAACATCATAAAAGGAATTAAGTGTCCAATATGCATGCTATCCCCTGTTGGATCCACACCACAATACAAAGCGATCTTTTTTTCTTCTGTCAACTTTCGCAAACCTTCTTCATTGGTCATTTGATTAACAGCACCACGCCATATCAATTCATCAATAATATTCACGCCACTCGCTCCTCTTATATTAAATATCTGAATGTGATTATTATACGTCAGAGAGATACCTATGTCAAAAAAGCCTTTTATTTTACAATGTTTCTTGCACTATACCCTGTCGATACGCTTGTAATAATCTTTTTAAATCTTCAATACGTTGACATATTTTTTTCCCTTCATCTGTATCTGCAATCATAACACGCTCGGGTTCTAATTCTATTTGTTCCGATTCTGATTCAATATCAGCATTCTGAGTTAATACATGTGCAATATCTTGAAAAGGATAATGCGATTTGATACGAATCCCATGAGAATTAAATATAAGCGTATATCCCGCAATACCAGTTGATCCTTGATAAGCTTTGCAAAAGCCTCCATCAATACAAATTTCTTTGCCCTCTGCCCGAATAGGACGTTCTCCTTTTTTTACTTTAACTGGCGTATGTCCATTAATAATATGCCCTTGCGGCGAATAAATGCCAAATTCATTGAGAATTTTAACGCATTCTTCTTTATTTCGATTTAATCTATAATAATCATTTTGGGGCTCCTTCCACGTTTTTTCATCACGAATATAACTACGTTCAAATGTTTTTACTATTCGTCCTGATACAGGTGAATTAATCCCTACCCATAAATACCACATATAATCTAAGCTATCCCTATCTTTACATTGATAAGCTTGACGAACTACCCAATCCACTTTATCCATCAATGGTTTTCCTGCATACCACTCGTCCTGTATCCACACCTTTTTAAAACTCCCATCAGAATTTAAAGGAATTCCTCCGTGAAATAAAAGATTGTTATTATAACTGCGATAAAGAGCTCCATGACTATATAAAAACTTAACGTGCCTTTGTAAGCGTTCACTTTCGATGAATCCAATTTTTATTTGCTGCAGCAATTCCTTTTCTTCTATCGACAAGGAATAGGGATTATAAGGATCTACTGTCGGAAACTCCTTCGTTGTCAATTCATACGTCTTTCCCTCTATCTGGATCGTCCCACGTTGCCAATCAATCGTATGAAATAATAATCGATTCTCCATATCATATTCAGGATGCCGCTTTATGGTTTGCCCTTCTATTTTGGTTAAAATAACATTAATCGCCTTAACCATAGGATCGATACCTTCTTCTTTGGTATACGTTTGTAACGCAAACAACGCAAAAGCACGCAAACTAATACCATATCCACTTTCCAAAATTTCTAAATTATGGTAACGAATATTATTGCGCAACACATTAGCGATGCATGCTTCATTACCAGCAGCAGCCCCCATCCATAAAATATCATGATTTCCCCATTGAATATCTAAAGAATGATGCCCCATTAACGTATCCATGATCTTATCTGCATGTGCACCACGATCATAAATATCTCCTATAATATGCAAATGATCTACGGCTAATCGTTTTATTAAAGCAGCTAAAGCCATAATAAATTCGCGCGTACTTCCTGTTTCCAATATAGAATCAATAATTTTTTCATGATAAACATGCCTATTATCATCTTCATCAGGCTGTGCATGCAACAATTCATCAATAACAAATCGGAAAACGGGTTCCATCGCTTTACGCACTTTTGACCGAGAATACTTTGAAGATAATAAATTGGCAACTTGTAATAATAACGTCAAATTATTACGAGCCCACGTAACATTTAATGCTTCCTGTCGGGCCAATAAATCCATTTTTTCTTTAGGATAATAAATTAGCGTTAATAAATCCGCCCTTTCTTGTTCATCCAATGTTTCGGCAAATAACAACTCTACTTTTTCTCGAATAACGCCAGAACAATTATTGAGTATATGATAAAACGCTTCATATTCTCCATGCAAATCACTCATAAAATGCTCTGTTCCCTTAGGTAAATTAACAATGGCCTGCAAATTAATAATTTCTGTAAACGTTGCCGCCTGCGTCGGATAGGCTTTTGCCAATAATTCTAAATAACGTACCTGTTCTTCCGAATATGATGCGACTCCTTCTTCCATAAAAATCCCTCTTTTCTCCACTCACCAGTCCCCCAAATTACTTATCCTGTTAAAGATTAGACTCCCCTTCATGTGACACTCCTCCTATATCAAATGCCCTCGTTTCCCAAAATAAAAACGAGGGCATTTGACAATACATATCCATTATAACCTTTATTTAATTAATGTTTCTGGATCTGGCAAAGCTGCAATATCTGTAGAAATATGCTTTGCAATATCATCCAAAAGCAATTCTTGATCAGGCGTTAATGATGACTTCATATCAAAAGATGGTTCTATTAATTCACAATTTTTAAATTTATTTTCTACATAATCTACCATCGTTTTATATGCTACCGATGCCCAACTATGACAACCAATTACGGCAATCTTTCGTTTTTGAAACAACAATGATTCTAAATCATGCAAGCATTCTTCCATTGGTAAGAATAAATTCAAATTATACGTAGGTGCTGCCAACACAAGGTGGCTATATTCCCACGCTTTTGCCGTAATATAGGATGAATGTGTTTTAGATACATCATACATACGAATATCATGCACCCCTGCCATACTCAACTTATGGGCTAATTTACAAGCCATACGTTGTGTATCCCCATAGATAGAAGCAAACGCAATAACAACCCCATTTTTTTCAGGAATATGTTGGGCCCAATGCATATATTTTTTCAAAATATATTGAATGTCTTCAGGGGTACGGAAAACAACCCCATGCAATGGACAGATAATATCAATAGGCAAATTAGCTGCTTTTTTCAATACATTCATAACTTGTGGACCATATTTACCTACAATATTAACATAATAGCGCCGTGCTTTATCTAAATAATTTTCTGCAAAATCAACCTGATCAGCAAAAACGTTACCAACTACACCAAACATACCAAAAGCATCCGCACTAAACAGCACCTTATCAGTTACATCATATGTCATAATGACTTCTGGCCAATGTACCATGGGTGCTTTTATAAATTGCAATGTATGTTTTCCTAATACTAACTGTTCTCCTTCATTTACCGCTACATACCGATCTTTTAAAGGATGTTGGAAAAATTGTTCAAACAATTTAAACGTTTGTGCTTGACCTATAATTTTAGCTTCTGGATATTTTTCTAACAACGCTACGGCAGAACTTGCATGATCTGGTTCCATGTGTTGCAAAATAAAATAATCCAATTTGCGTCCATGAAGCAAGTCTTCTACATTTTCCAAAAATTCATCACGAACAGACTTATCCATCGCATCTAACACACAAGTCTTTTCATCATCAATGAAATAAGAATTATATGTCATTCCTTCTGGGATTGGAAAAATGCGTTCAAACATTTGGGATTGAAAATCATTGCACCCCATCCAATATACCCCATTTTTTATTTCTTCCACGCAATACATAATACCTGCCTCCTTATAATTAAAGATGTAATAGAATCGTGCTGGTATAATAATACCACGTTTTGACGCATTGTAAATAAATATGAGTCATTTTATCCTATATTTTTTTATTACTTGTATCTACCTTAACAGAATCATCTTCTTGACCCGCATCTATTCGATTAGTCTGTTGCTGATTTTGCTTACCTTTTCTATTTTTCACTGGATATTTATGATTATCAATAACATCGTAATCATCCGTTTCTACAGCAGGAAGTGCAGTTTGTTCTCGCTTATCTTGTTTTATTTTATCTATCACTTTCATTATATGTATTTGAATTTGATGTAACTCCTCTTGATTAGCCTGTGTCAAATCCACTCGCTTGTCTATTAAATCGGCCACTTGTGCACGCAAGTTTTGTGCTTTTCCCTGTGCTTCCTCTAGCGATACCGCATCATTAGCATAAGCATCGTTTAATTGTCGTAATTGGCGCGATATTTCCATAATTTGTTCTTTAATATCCGCATTTTGTTCATCCTGTAAATTTTTATCCACCGACACATCGTCTTTTACTTGCTGATCTTCTTCGTGCCGTTCCCATTCTTCTTGCTGCTGTTGTTCTGCTACATGTACCAATGAACGTTCCGTAATATGCGTACCTACATAATATTCATAACACATATACCCTAATATAAAAATAGGAATACATAACAATAACAATTCTATTTTCCGTAAATGAGCTGCTTGCATCCAACTCATCACACGTTTCCGCCGGCGTTCAAGAACGATTACAATAAAGACCATAAGAACAATAATAGCCAAAAACAGATAAATAAATAACTTATGCCATACCGTAGCTTGTAATTCAATGTTTACGGGTTTTTCATTACGTAACCGCCACATATACGTACTTCCAGGGATATCTGTATTAGTACTATTAGACGTAACATTGGTTCCCGCAGGAAAAGAAACAATATACTCTAAATCGACCCCATTTTCGGGCATCAATTTTCCCCAACGTAATTCTTCTATACTTTTAGGCGTATATGCATATTTAATATAATAAGTCGTACATAATATTCCATCATACGTTTTATGTATAATGCGATCGACCGAACTCTTATTAGCTCCTTCGTTCGTAATCGTTTTAAGTGCTCTAAAGCCACTGCCATTATTATTACTATAATCCATGATTACATAATTTCGTTTTTGAAATTCTTCGGCGTCTGCTTTAAGCAAGGTCTGTCCCTGCATGGTAGAGGAAACTTTTAAAATATCTTGTGTTTCACTCCCATCATCATGGATAATCGTTTGTGCTCTAAAGCCAGACAAAAGAATAAACGAAACCATCAACATTATTGTCAGTCCTACTTGTCTAAACTGATTCATATAGCTTTCCCTTCTCTGCGATTTAATGTTTTCCTATTGGTACCATACCAGATTCAACTAAGCGTTTTTCTGGCATGTTTTTTTGTTGTGCTTGTTTTCTCGCTTCAATAATAGCACCGTTACTAATATTCTCTAAAGGAATGCCATTAACAAAAATGCCTTCTATAACGCCTACACCTTTTTTCATTCGAATTTGTGCAATCACACTGTCCGCAGACGATATTTGATAAATGCCATCCGTCATTTGTGGGGCCATACGATATCTATCAAACGGTACTTTAAACTGAATTTTCCCCTTATGACGAATAGATACAATCTTCGCTTTAATATAATCAACCCCTCGTGCAGGCTTATTATACGCTGCTCCTTGAATGGTGAGCATTCCCTTATTATCTGATTTAATATAAATATACACAGTATTTCCATCATGAGGCGGCTTATTATCCAACCAAACCGTCGTATCTTCAGGAAAAATAACGCGTATATAATCTGTCCCAAACATAGCGGTTTCCAATCTAGGCATACACCGCCATTGATACGGGATCCCATCAACTCCAGCATTATGCCATCGCCAACCGACGTATGCCAATGTCCCTAATTGCATCACAATGACACCTATCAATACAATCCATTTGTACGTATTTAATCTGCGAATATTTATCCGCAATAGCTTCATTTTATTTTTCCTCCCTCCTGTGACCAGGGGGAAACACTTTTCGTTTCCCTTTTGACTGGAGCGGATTCTTTTTGCCACGGAGATGTAGTTATTCTCTCCATTTTCTTTTCTTTTTCTATAACCGGTACTTCGCTTAAAGAAATTTGATCGGGCTGATGAAAAACCGGCGCAACAAATTTTGTTTTCGTTTTCATCGTCATATCTTCAGCAATCACCGATTGCTTGACCACTTTTTTATCTTTGTCCTTCTCCTCCATCTTAACGACATTCGTTTTTCGTTTTTTTCGTCTATCTATACGTACCTTCTTTTGTTCTTTCGTATGGCGATACCGTTTCCACTGTACAATAACTCCACCAATAACCACCATGCTAACTATATCTAACCAAGGTGAAAATACATTACCATAAAAAATATTTACCAATAAGCTTACCCAAATAGCCACTCCAAACAACCAACGTTTTCCCTGTTTTGTATATATTATTTGAATTACTTCAAATAGCCCTATCCCAAACAAATATACTGCCGAAGCCAATAGCGGGATCGTCGAATATAAACCGCAGCGTACCAAAATAGTTTCACCTATAATTAAAAAGGGGATTATACCATATAATAAAAGTGCTCCAAACTGTTTTTTTACACCATTAAGAAATAGAATCACAATACCTACCAATAAAAATCCTATAAATAACAATGTACTCCAATGAAATCCCTGAATAGCTGCAATTCCATGCCAAGGTTCAGGCAAACAAGATATCCATAAAGCACCTATAGCGGCAATTTTTCCAAGCCAACGCAAAGGTGTCCCCCATGCTCGTCTAACATCAATCGTCTGCCCTACAAATAAGCTAAAAATACCCAATGTAGCCAATGTCAAAAAGGGTATATACACACTTTGCATCGCAACAAGAAAAAAGATTAACAAAACGGTAATCGTCATTCCCCAAGAAAACACGGTTAATCCTAATTCTCGCTTATTTTTCCCGTTGCCCTCACAATGAACGAGTCCATAAAAAGGAACTTCCAATAACACACAAATGCCTAGCCCTATCGTACCGCTAATGGTTTGTAACACATCTCCATAAGCAGCACCTACTAACAAAGCCACATTATATAAAAGAACACCACTAACAGAACGTAATACATAGCTTGCTGGTAAGGTGATAACCGCACAAGGAACAATATAATCAGCTATGCTCCATCCTAAATAATAAGTAGTAGTAATAATGCCTACAGATATTAAAAACAACAAGAACTGTATCACGCCCATAAGCTCAGCTCGTATAGTTTCTTGCCACTCCCGAAACAACGTTACAGCTAATCCAACTTGACTAACCACAAGAATGCCTACAGCTAAACCCACACGAACAATTGGATACACATAATACCACGCCTTAGCCATCGACCAAAGACCAATCATTCCCAGCATAGCCAAGCCAATAATCAACGCAAATGAATAAACAATGCCTAATTGTTTTGACTCTGTCGCTTGTAATGTCCGCTGAATTTCTTGTCTCCCATCGGGCGAAATCCACCCTTTTTGTGACCACCTTTGAATAAGATGAGATATATGATCTGATGTATCGCCTTTCATTGTCACTGCCTCCCGATATATGCACAAAAAATTGCATACATTCGTAAATTTCTTTCCAACATTCAAAATCAGTATATCATAAAAACTGCATTTTCCCTAAAAAAAAGACGTTATTCTCTA
>NZ_AFUG01000028.1:0-635 GCF_000221545.1 Megasphaera sp. UPII 135-E | reverse complement strand
TTTATAGGTCGAGGCTTTTTTTTATTATTTATAATTTGGTATAATAAAAAATAATAAGCATAAAGGAGCATGGTTATATGAATAACATAATGGAGGCAATGAAAACACGGCGTAGTATTCGAAAATTTCTTGATAAAATGGTACCAGAAGCACAATTAGAAGAAATTATTCAGGCGGGATTATATGCTGCGAGTAGTCGGAATCGACAAGCGACTAAAATTGTTTCTGTAACTAATTCAGTCATATGTCAGCAATTAAGAGAATTAAATAGAAAAGCTTGGGGAAAACCAGAAGGAATAGATCCTTTTTATGGAGCACCTGTTATATTGGTAGTTTTAGCAGATCGGACGTTTCCTAATGGGGTATATGATGGAAGTTTGGTGATGGGAAATTTGATGTTGGCAGCACATGCATTGGGGGTGGGAAGTTGTTGGATTCATCGTGCTAGAGAGGTTTTTGATACAGCTGAAGGAAAACAGTTATTGGTACAATGGGGGATAGAAGGGGATTATGAAGGTATTGGACATTGTGCTTTAGGCTATATAGACGGAGTAGTACCGGGCAATATACCACGCAAACCCAATAGAGTTGTTTATATAAAATAATAAAACTTGTAGCTTTTTGAGACGTCGACT
>NZ_AFUG01000029.1:0-53509 GCF_000221545.1 Megasphaera sp. UPII 135-E | reverse complement strand
GAAAGGAGCTGATTGGTTTTTGTGTTCATTCGTTGACAGTGGGAAGATAGCATGACATAATGAAAAGAATATATGAGAGCATAGGCGATGTGATGTTTTGATGGGAGGCGTATTGATGAGAGATGAGCGAATTATCGTAGCTTTGGATATGCATACGATGGAGGATATGAAGCAGATGGTTACCCAGTTAGGCGATAGCGTATCGTTTTATAAGGTGGGAATGGAGTTATTTTATAGTGTTGGCATTGACGCAATTACTTATTTGAAACAAGCAAATAAGCAGGTGTTTTTGGATTTAAAGTTACATGATATTCCTCATACGGTAGCACAGAGTGTGCGTGCTTTAACGCGGTTAGGCGTTGATTTAGTCACGGTACATGGATTAGGAGGTAGAACGATGTTATCAGCTGCGGTAGAAGCAGCAAAACAAGAAGCGGAGATAAAGGGGGTTAAACGACCGAAGATTTTAGCAGTGACCATTTTGACTAGTATGGATACGAAAGATTGGCAAGAAATAGGCGGTGCTTTTGATGTATCGCAAGAAGTAAGCTGTTTGGCTTCAGTTGCCCAGTTGGCAGGAGTTGATGGAATGATATCTTCTCCGCATGAAGCCAAGGTGGTTCGTCAGCAATATGGTTCAGATTTTCTTATTGTTACTCCAGGGATTCGTCCAGCTTTTTCTATGTCACAAGATCAAAAACGTATTGCTACACCAGCACAAGCGTTGCGTAATGGTGCATCTTATTTGGTTATAGGAAGACCGATTACGGCTGCGACTAATCCTCAAGAGGCAGCAGAAAAAATAATAGAAGAAATACGGGAGGTATAGATATATATGATGACAGAAGAGAATGTTAAAAAATTATTAATTCAGACAAAGGCTATTTTAGAAGGGCATTTTTTATTGACATCGGGATTACATAGTCCTCTTTATGTAGAAAAATTTAATGTGTTACAACATCCCGAATATACAGAAATGTTGTGTAAAGAATTAGCTCGTCGGTTTGCCGATAAGCACGTACAAGTTGTTATCGGGCCTATGACGGGGGGGATTTTATTAGCACATGAAGTGGGAAAAGCGTTAGGAACACGGGCTATTTTTACGGAACGAGAAAATGGGGTTATGACGTTACGTAGAGGTTTTCGCATTGCCCCAGGCGAACGGGTTTTGATTGTGGAAGATATTGTGACTACGGGTGGATCTGTACGAGAGGTTGTAGATGTAGTAAAGCAAGCCGCTGGAGAAATTGTAGGTGTAGGTTTATTAGTAGATCGTAGTGGAAATAAAGCTGAATTTGGGGTGCCTCAACAGCAAGTGGAAGCATTATTGCATTTAACCGTACCTACTTATAAACCTGATATGTGTCCGTTATGTAAGGACGGGGTACCGATTACAGAACGTGGCAGTCATCATTTAAAATAAGGGAGGAAATAAAGCAATGGAAAGTGTTATGATCATTCTTCCTTTTGTAGGAGCAGGTTTATTTAGTGCTGTTTTTTCTCGCCTAACAGGTATGAATTTAAGTATGTGCATGATTTTTATCTTTTTGTATATGGGCGCAATTCCAGAGCAAGCGGTGGCGGCATTATTAATGTTTAATGCGTTTACGTATTTTACGACTTATTCACAAAAATATCCGGTACAATTTCAAACATTTACGTTTTTTAAGGGAGCTAAATTTTTGATTCCTATTGTTATTACCTTTGCTTTGGCGTTGGTAAATCCTTTCTTTGGCATTGTGTTTTTTGTCATTGTTTTTTTAGCGGAAATATTTGCAAAAATGTATCAGGCATTACCTGTAAAGGTGCGACCGTCAAGAAATCAAATTATTCGGATGGCTGTTATTGCTTCAATTTTGGCTGTAGTGGGAGTTAGAGTGGTGCATGTTATTCCTACTCAGTATTATTTTGCCGTAGTAGGGATAGTGGTTGTTGGCATAGTTCTTTTGATGTGGTTTGCTGGCGATAGACGCCGGTTTAGTAAATCGTGGGATGCGATATTATATGGCACGGCGTTTTTGACGGGATTAACGGGAATGGAAATTGCAGATTGGTTACAAGCAATGAAACGGACGGAAATAACTGTCTTATCACGGATGTATTCTATGGTTATTAATATTGCTATTATTGTCGCTTTAGTGGCATCATATGGATTTTATAGCTATTTTTCTTTAGCTGCATTGTTTGCTACAATCGGAGCTTCTTTGGGGATTCGTTTTTTTGGTATGTATACGTATAGTGAAAAAGGAGCCTTTTCTTATATCACCATGGGCATTACCTTTGTAGCGGCCTTGGTGTTTATGATTATACAACCGCAACCTAGTGGCTTTGTTGATTTACCCACGGTGACAACGGCTCATTCGATTTGGTCGATTTTACACTTTTAATGACATATGTCATTAAAATATGAGTATATTCTACTTTTTGTTGACAAATTAGATAAGGATATTTATAATAAGTTTAATTTATTGAATAATTAAAATAGTTATGAAAGAGAATAATTTTATTATTCGCTATAGAGAGCTAACGGTGGTGTAAGTTAGTGCGAAGATAAGAGTGTCCGCTCTGGAGCTGCAAATGATGAATTTGACAGGAATCGCCTGTTATAGCGATATCAAGTAGGCTATTATAGCAAGTTGGGTGGCAACGCGGGAATAGATTCTCGTCCCTTTTAGGGATGGGAATCTTTTTTTTGAGGAGGAATAGGGATGAAACGAGTTCATAATTTTAATGCAGGACCATCGGCTATGCCTTTATCTGTACTACAAGAGGTACAAGCAGAATTTCTTGATTATGCAGGTACGGGCATGAGTGTTATTGAAATGAGTCATCGTAGTGATTCGTATCAAACGTTACAAGCTGAAACAGAGACGTTATTACGGGATTTATTGCATATTCCTAAGGACTATCATATTGTTTTTATGCAAGGTGGGGGAAGTATGCAGTTTGTTATGCATGCACTTAATTTTTTGCATTGTCGTGGTGGGTATATTAATACAGGAGTATGGTCTGATAAGGCGATGAAAGCGGCTGCTGCGTTTGGTGAAGTATATGAAGTGGCTTCTACTAAAGCAGAAGGATTTACGCACATTCCGCGGGTATTGCCACAAGCAATAAAAGCACAAACGGATTATATTTATTTGACGTCAAATAATACGATTCATGGAACACAGTGGCAGACATATCCACAAGTTGATATTCCGTTATTTGGTGATTTATCAAGTGATTTCTTAAGTAGACCTATTCCTATTTCTCAATTTGACTTAATATTTGCGGGGGCACAAAAAAATATTGGACCAGCGGGTGTAGTTGTAGGAATTATAAAAGATACGCTTTTAGACAAAGCTAAAAGGGATATTCCTGATATGTTGCGGTATGATACGTATGTTAAACATCATTCGGTATATAATACGCCGCCCGTTTTTTGCATTTATTTTATTTATAAAGTATTGCAGTGGGTACAACAGCAAGGTGGGGTAGAAAAAATAGCACAACGCAATAAAGAAAAAGCAGATATGATTTATGAGGTAATTGATCAAAGCAATGGCTTTTATCGTGGACATGCAGATATACAGTCGCGAAGTGTTATGAATATTACATTCCATTTAGCAACACCGGAATTAGAAAAAATGTTTTTACAAGCATCTCTTCAAAATAATATGATTGGGCTTAAAGGACATCGGTTGTTAGGGGGGTGTCGAGCTTCTTTATATAATGCAGTAACCGAAGAAAGTTGTGCTTCTTTGGCAACCTTTATGAAATCATTTCAGCAAGCACATTAGTGCACGTATAGGAGGTACGGCAATGAAAATTTTAGTAAGTGATGATGTAGCCCAAGAGGGCATTTATTTATTGCGTCAGCATGGATATGATGTAGATGTAAAAATGAATTTAAAAGAAGCCGATTTAATTCAGTGTATTGGAGAATATGATGGACTTATTACTCGTTCGATGACGCATGTTACAGAAGCGGTTATAAAGGCGGCAACTAAGTTGAAAGTAATTGGACGAGCCGGCGTTGGTGTAGATAGTATTGATATTAAAACAGCTACGCGAAAGGGAATTATTGTAGTTAATGCCCCGACAGCGAATACGATTGCGGCAACGGAACATACTTGTGCTATGATTATGGCTATTACGAGACATATCCCACAGGCACATTATTCATTGATGGCAGGACAGTGGACACGCGAAGCATTTACGGGAATTCAATTAAAAGATAAAACGATTGGAATTATTGGCGTAGGTCGTATTGGTTCGCGGATTGCAAAACGCATGCAGGCGATGGAAATGAGGACGATTGGCTATGATCCGTATATCCCCAGAGAACGGGGTATACAACTTGGTGTGGAATTGATGGATTTGGAGTCACTTTTGGAACAATCTGATTATATTACGTTACATACGCCTTTGACGAAAGAAACACGGAATATGATTGGAGCAGAGCAAATTCGTAAAATGAAAAAGGGGGTCCGTCTTATCAATGTTTCGCGGGGGAAAGTTGTGGATATTAAGGCGTTAGCTGAGGCTCTTTTGCGTGGGCATGTTGCTGGAGCGGCCTTGGATGTATTTCCGGAAGAACCTTTATCGCAAGAGATAAATCCTTTTTTTGGGATGGATAATGTGGTGTTGACGCCTCATTTAGGGGCTTCAACAGTAGAAGCTCAAATTGGCGTTTCGATGGATGTGGCAAAAGGGGTTATAGCAGCATTACAAGGAGAACCTGTACCGACAGCGGTTAATATGGCACCTGTTCCGCCTAATGTATATAATGTAATTCAACCATATTTTAATCTAGTTGAGCGTATGGGAACGATGGGTGCGTACTTGGTATCAGCACCGATGCAAGAGATTCAAGTGGAATATACGGGAGAATTAGCTGAAACAGAAACAAGGTTATTGACTACAGCGGCTATAAAGGGAGCATTGAATCCGATTTTACAAGATTCTGTTAATTTTGTTAATGCGGCCGATGTTGCAAAGAGTAGACATGTGTCGGTTAAAGAAATTAAGTCCCAACAATCAGGTGATTTTACGGATGCTGTAACTGTTAGGATTAAAACAGAAAAGGGAGAACATGCTATTGTAGGAATGTTGTTTAATAAGAAGGAACCGAAAATAGTACAAATTGATAATTGGCGGTTAGATTTTACGCCTGAAGGATATTTGATCTTGGCACCGCATCGCAATCAACCCAATATGATTGGTCAAATTTCTACTATTTTAGGACAGGCTGGAATTAATATTACGGGTATGCAAGTAGGTAAAATGACGGAAGCTGATATTAATATTATGGCAGTGGCTGTGGCAGAAGATATTCCTCACGATATTATGTTAAAATTGCGTGCAATTGAGGGGATTTTAGATATTACATTAATTCATTGTGAAATACATTAAGGAGATAAGATGATACGGATTATATTAATTCGACATGGTGAGACAACATGGAATGTAGCAGGACGATTCCAAGGGCAAGAAGATACATGCTTAAGTGCAGCAGGACAACGGCAGGGGAAGCAAGTTGCTGAAGCGTTACGAGGGACGGCGATTGATGCGGTAGTGGCAAGTCCATTGCATCGTGCAAAAGTAACGGCACAATATTGTGCTCAGTTACATGACTTGCCCGTCCATACAGATGAACGGTTAATCGAAATTAATCATGGTAAATGGGAAGGTATGTTAGTAGATGAAGTACAAGCGACATATCCTGAACTTTATACACAGTGGCATCAACATCCACATTTGGTGACGATGCCGAATGGTGAAAGTTTAGCGGATATGAAACGCCGGATTCAGGACGCATTACATGAATATTGTTATAAATATGAGGGGAAAACGATATTAGTAGCTGCTCATGATGCAGTAAATAAAGTGATGATTTGCTCTATGCTGGGGTTGGATATGAGTCATTTTTGGCAAATAAAACAAGATAATACTTGTATTAATATTCTTGAAGGAACAGAACAGGCATGGCGAATTGTTTTATTGAATTCTGTTTCTCATCGTAATGTATTGTTTTGCGAAATGGAACAAAAGGGATTATAGATGGTTATGTGGTGTAAGAAAAAGATACCTTTTGATATAGTAATAATCAATTGCTTTTCTCGTTGTGGGTGGATGCGTTAGAAAAGAATGTTGTAAGAAAGGCTAGTTTTATAGTATAGTAATAGAGGTATATAATTGTTTTGATACGGTTTGATTGATGTATAGAGAATTGTATTGTAGAGAGGTAATAAGGAGGAACGAACACGTATGTTAGATGCAAAATTTGTTCGTGAAAATGTAGAAGCGGTAAAGGAAAACGTAAAAAATAGAAATGCTCATGTCGATATAGACGCATTTGTAACGTTAGATGGACAACGGCGTTCATTGATTCAAGAAGTTGAAGCAATGAAAAACAAACGAAATACGGTAACACAGCAAATTGCTAAATTAAAGCAAAATCATGAAAATGCGGATGCAGAAATTACGGCTATGAAAAAATTAGGTGAGCAAATTGCGGAATTAGATCAAAAGCTGCATGCAACGGAAGAACAATTGCGGCAAGTTCAACTTATGATTCCGAATATGTGCCATTCATCTGTTCCCGTGGGAAAAGATGATCAGGATAATCCGGAAATTCGTAAATGGGGCATTCTTCCATCTTTTGACTTTACGGTGAAAAATCATTGGGAAATTGGTGAACAATTAGGTATTTTGGATGCAGAACGAGCGGCAAAGGTTACGGGAGCCCGGTTTTATTATTATATGGGGATGGGAGCTCGCTTAGAACGTGCTTTGTATAATTTTATGTTAGATCAACACACGGAAAAAGATGGATATACTGAAGTTATACCTCCGTATATTGTGAATAAGGATTCTATGACAGGAACAGGGCAGTTACCCAAATTTGAGGAAGATATGTATGCGCTACAAGTAGAAGGTGCAAATATGTATTTAATTCCGACAGCGGAAGTACCACTTACAAATTATTATCGCGGAGAAATTATTGATGCGGCAAAGTTACCTATATCTTTTACAGCAATGACACCTTGTTTTCGTGCAGAAGCAGGATCAGCGGGTCGTGATACGAGAGGCTTAATTAGACAACATCAATTTCATAAAGTGGAAATGGTTAAGTATACAACGCCTGAAACAAGTTATGATGAATTGGAAAAATTGACAAATCATGCAGAAGGTATTCTTAAAGCATTGCAATTGCCCTATCGGGTGGTTTGCCTTTGTACGGGTGATATTGGTTTTTCTGCAGCGAAAACATTTGATCTTGAAGTGTGGTTTCCCGCACAGGGAAAATATCGTGAAATTTCTTCTTGTTCGAATACGGAAGACTTTCAAGCTCGTCGTGCGAATATACGATTTCGTAGAGAAGCAAAGGGAAAATTAGAATATGTACATACATTAAATGGCTCAGGTGTTGCTGTGGGTCGTGCTGTTGCAGCGATTTTAGAAAATTATCAACAAGCGGATGGCAGTGTAGTTGTACCGGAAGTGTTACGTCCTTATATGCGTTGTGATGTCATTCGTAAATAATTTTATAAAAAAAGAGTCTATGATAAGGAGTGTATTTGTTACATTTATCGTAATTTAGATAGAATGGTAATGAATATGGATAAGATAGGCTCTTTTTATTTGCGGAGAAAATAAGAGGAATACTCAATATTAAAGAGAATTATGTAAAGAGTAGGAAAATATTGATCAAAGGAGGCAGCTATTATGGATAGGTTATTAACATTAGAGTTTGTACGGGTGACGGAAGCCGCAGCAGTACGTGCTGGTCGCTTAATGGGAAAAGGAAATAAAGAAGGCTCGGATCAATTGGCGGTTGATGGTATGCATGCTATTTTAGCAGGGGTACCTATTGATGGAACCGTAGTTATTGGAGAAGGGGAAATGGATGAAGCACCAATGCTTTATATTGGTGAAAAAGTAGGTGCAGGTGGTACGCCAGTAGATATTGCGGTTGATCCTCTAGAGGGGACTAATTTAACGGCTAAAGGGCAAGATGGCTCAATTGCTGTTATAGCTATTGCTGGTAAGGGAAATTTACTTCATGCTCCAGATATGTATATGGAAAAATTATGTGTAGGTCCTCGTGCTAAAGGGCGTATTGATTTAACGCAACCGGTTACAGAAAATTTGCGACGTATTGCCGAAGGGTTAGAACGTAGTATTGATGACATTACGGTAGTAATTTTAGATCGGGAACGTCATCAAGATATGATTAATCAATGCAGAGAAGCTGGAGCTAGAATTAAATTAATCACAGATGGAGATGTATCACCAGCAGTTGATATCGGAATTGAAGGTTCGGGTGTGCATGTGTTGATGGGGATTGGCGGCGCACCGGAAGGGGTATTGGCAGCAGCTGCTTTAAAATGTTTAGGTGGAGATATGCAGGCTCGATTATTGCCAGCAACGGATGAAGAATATAACCGGTGTGTGGCTATGGGGATTACCGATGTTAAGCGTATATTAACCTTAGATGATTTGGTAAAAGGGGATGATTGTATCTTTTCTGCTACAGCAATTACGAATACGCCGTTATTGCGAGGTATTCAGTATTTTGGTGGTGGTGCACGTACGATGTCGGTGGTAATGCGGTATAAGAGTGGTACTATTCGAGTTATTGATACATTCCATCGGTTTGAACGGGATAGCAAATGGAGTATTCATTTATAAGTAATAGTGAGGATGGTAATAGGGGTGTCAGTCAAGTCGTATTTTCAATATAAACACTTTTAGTTTTGGGGTATTTATGGTACAATGACTTGATAGTAAAAGCGTTATGATGTATAGCATTATACATTAGATATATACTTGACTCATTATTATTAGGAGGCACCGGAATTGGAGAAACTTGTTATTCGGGGTGGAAATCCGTTACATGGAACGGTTCGCATTAGTGGTGCAAAGAATGCTGTGCTGCCCATTATTGTAGCATCTATGCTTGGTACAACCGAAAGTACGTTAACGGAGATTCCAAAGTTAGCAGATGTGTACACGGTTTGTGAGGTAATTCGTTCATTAGGAATTAGCATTGAAATGGTACGCTCAGGAGTGTTAAAAATTGATGCATCGTCATTAAATAATACAGAGGCTCCTTATGATTTAGTACGGCGTATGCGTGCATCATTTTTGGTTATGGGACCGTTATTAGCACGAAAAAGGAAAGCTTGTATATCGTTGCCGGGAGGATGTTCTATTGGTGCACGACCTATTGATTTGCATTTAAAGGCATTTGAGGCGATGGGTGCACAAATTACGTTGCAAGACGGTAATATTGAGGCACAAGTCCCGAATGGGTTGCAAGGAGCTCAAATATATTTGGATTTTCCAAGTGTAGGTGCTACGGAAAATGTATTGATGGCAGCATCCATGGCAAAGGGAAAAACGGTATTAGAAAATGCGGCCGAAGAACCAGAAATTGTTGATTTAGCTACGTATTTAAATAGTATGGGAGCCAATATTCGCGGTGCAGGTACGAATGTAATTCGTATTGAAGGGGTGCCGCAGTTACATGGTGCAGTGCATTCGGTTATTCCCGATCGTATTGAAGCTGGTACGTTTATGGTAGGGGCAGCTATGACGGGTGGGAATGTGTTTGTCGAAAATGCACTATCAGAACATTTAAAACCACTTATTGCTAAATTAAAAGAAGTAGGTGCAACCGTAGAAGAAGAAATTGACGGTATTCGTGTTATCGGCAATACGTCGCTTGTTGCAGCGGATATAAAAACGTTACCGTATCCGGGTTTTCCAACGGATTTACAAGCACAGTTTATGGCGTTAACTACTATTTGTAAAGGTACAAGTGTTGTTACGGAAACGGTATTTGAAAATAGATTTATGCATGTAGATGAATTTAAGAGAATGGGAGCTAATATTATCATTGAGGGACGAAGTGCGATTATTAAGGGGGTGGAGCAGTTACGTGGAACTGCCGTTAATGCGACAGATTTGCGTGCAGGTGCGGCTCTCGTTTTAGCGGGATTAGTAGCGGAAGGTAGGACTGAATTGGGCTATTTATATCATATTGATAGAGGCTATGATAATCTTGTAGCGAAATTACAAAGGCTAGGTGCAGACATTGTTAGGGTTGAGATGGAAGAAACATAACAAGGGACAAGCATTGTTAAATATTTCGTTCTGGCATCGTTCGTGGTGGAAACAAGATATTGCGATTGATTTGGGGACGGCAAATATTATGGTGTATGTAAAGCGGCGTGGAATTGTAGTTGAAGAGCCAGCCGTTATTGCTGTAGATACGCTGTTGCATCGTGTTGTTGCTATAGGCAAAGAGGCCTATGATATGTTGGGGCGGACACCACGTAATATTTCTGCGTATTATCCATTACAAAAGGGTGCCATTGTTGATTATGATGCGACAGCATACATGATTACGTATTTTATACAAAAAGCGATCGGTCGGCCGTGGTTGTTTAAACCTAATGTTATTATTAGTGTTCCTGCTAGTGTTACGAATGTAGAACGTCGTGCGGTAATAGAAGCCTGTATGCAAGCTGGAACAGGTAAAATTGTGGTAATGGAAGAAACCTTGGCAGCGGCTATTGGCGCGGGTCTTGATGGAACAAATTCGAATGGCTTTATGGTGGTTAACATAGGGGGAGGTACTACTAACGTAGCGATTCTTAGTGCGAGCGGTATTGTTTTTAGCGAATCTTTGCGTATGGGTGGACAGGCATTTGATGAAGCTATTTGTCAGTACTTGGAAAAGAAAAAAAATATTATTATAGGACGACAAACGGCGGAATTATTAAAAATTCATATTGGTACTGTGTTAAAAGAGAAGCAACAGGATCATGTTGTTGTACGAGGAAGAAGTGGTGAAACGGGGCTACCTGTACAAGTTGATGTGGATTCGCAGGAGATACGTAGTGCTTTACAAGAACATGTAGAAGCAATTATAAAAATGATTGTAGAAGTATTAGAAAAAGCACCTCCAGAATTAGCTTCGGATATTATGGATCATGGAATTGTTTTGGCTGGGGGAGGTATGCTTTTACATGGCTTAGAACGCCTTATTTCGGATCGTACTGGCATTGCGGCATATTGTTGTGATGATCCGTTGCGCTGTGTGATACAAGGTGCGGGAAAAACATTGTATAAGATGCAACGTTTAAAAGATAGTTTTTCAGAAGGATAGGGTGAAAACAATGAAGTTACTTTATAAAATCATTGCTTTTTTTGGATTAGCTAGTTTTTTTACATTTCCAGTGGCAGCGGCTGAAGTTTCATATACATCCGTATTAGCAGGTACGGTAGCGAGTATTGTTACTGTAGGGAGGCCTGTGAATGAGGGGGATGTATTGGTGACGATTCAATCGTTAGCAGGACCCATGGCAGCCGCAAGGGCTAATGGCAAAGGGGTTGTAAAAGCGGTATATGTCACACCTGGAACAGCAATTCAACAGGGGAGAGTAGTTGTTATAGTAGAGGAAGTATAAAGGTAGTTATTTATGAAAACGATAAAAACGAAGATATGTATATTTATTAGTATCTCTTTGCTTGTTCTTTTAGGGATGGTAGCTACGGTAGTACAAGCACAAGAATTTATGCAGGTGAAAGATGTTCGTGAAGGGATGACGGGGTATGCAAAAACGGTTGTTCATGGGCATAAAATTGAAACATTTCCTGTAGAAATTTTAGGTGTAATGAAAAATAGCGGCCCATCGGGGGATTTAATATTAGCTCGTTTTTCTGGACCATTAATAGAGCGTACTGGTGGTATTGCACAAGGTATGAGTGGTAGCCCTGTATATATTCAGGGAAAGTTATTAGGTGCGATAGCTTATGGTTGGGCTTTTTCAAATTCTCGTTTAGGCATGATTACGCCTATAACAGATATGGTAAAGTTATGGGATACGCCTACGAGTGAAGAAATTAGACCATTTAATGCACGGGAAGAATCGTTAGTACCGATTGCTACTCCATTGATGGTATCTGGTTTTGATGCATCTTCTTTGGATTGGATGACCCAAAAATTGCCACAGTATCATTTTTTACCAGTTGATGCACCTACCTCAGAAATCGATGAACGCACTTTTACTTTAGAACCAGGAAGTGCAGTGGCCGCAGCTTTTGTGAATGGTGATATGAAAATGGGTGCTATTGGTACGGTTACTTATGTTGATAAGGATCGTGTCGTAGCGTTTGGGCATCCATTTTTAAAAAAAGGAAGTACGCATTACTTTATGCATAATGCATATATTTTTACTGTTGTAAATAACCTTAATTCGTCTTTTAAATTGGGATCTATTGGTGCTGAAATTGGCAATATTGATCAAGATCGTGGCGCGGGTATTGCGGGAGTGCAGCATTCTCTTGCGACAGGAATTCCGGTTGAAATACGTGTAGATGATGAAGATACAGGTGTATCTTTGGTGAAACGGGTTAAGATTATAGAAGATAATGAATTAACTCCCGTTTTGGCTTCTACGGCAATTTATAATACGGTTAATAAAGCCCTTGATAGAGTAGGGGGCGGTACAGTTACATTACAATATACAATTCGTAGTACAACGGGAGAGACCCATACTGTTTCTCGGCATAATATGTATTATTCAGCTGATAATATTAATGAAAAAAGTATTGATGAATTATATAATGTAGTGGATCTGTTAAAGCATAATGAATTTGTAGAATATCCTGTGTTAGATATCAATATGCACATGCGTATTTCACAAGCGAAAAAAATAGCACGTATAGTGGATGCGACAGCTGCTCCAGCAGTAGTTAGTCCAGGAGATGAAGTTTTTTTAAATATTACATTACATCCGTATAGAGGCAAAGATGTACATCAAATCATGAGTTTTACTGTGCCGAAAGATCAACCTTTAGGGGAAATGATTTTGGAAATACGAGGTGGGGGTGTGATGCCTTTGCCTTATTTGATAGAACGACAAAAATATAATTTAACGGATGAAATTTTAGCTCGTTTACGCAAGTATAAAAGTTTTGCCGATTTAAAAAAGAAGATTGAAGAAGAAGAGGCTAATAATGATGTAGTGGTAGAAATATTGGAAAAAGATGTTAGCATGGTTCCTGATCACGAAAAAGGTCCTGGCAAGGTGAAAATTAGCGGAAAAGACACTCCTACGAAATCAGAGGATTTGGTGAAACCGAATAAGCATAAATTAAAAGATGATAATAAAAAAGAAGCTAAATCCATGGCCCAAACTCCCTATATTGTTGTGGGAGATGGACAGATATCATTGCAAGTGGTACGTCCAGAAGAACGGAATGCATATTTAGCTAGACATCGTCAGAAAAAGATGGCAAAAGCGGTTATGAAAGAAGAAGTGGAATCGACAACAGAAAAATCTACCTCGGAGAAATCGGAAAAAGGTAAAAAAGAAGATACATCGCATCAAGAAAAAGTGATTGATGTATCTAATTATAGGTGACTTATTTTTTGAAATAAAACATTCGATATGTCTTGTTAAAAAGAAATATCGAATGTTTTTTTTTATAGGTGTAATAAGTATGTCATATAGATGAAACATTTTGTAAAACAATTGCCGTCTTACTGATATAATGATATTATCATTATATCAGTACATATGAACTATATTTACAATAGTAGTTAGCAGGAACATAGATTGCACTTTATATGAAGGGGGAGTTATGGCTGTATTGGAAAGTATTGGTAAGTTTGTTTTGTCTATATTAGAACAAGTTGGTGTTATCACCATTTTATGGGGACAAACGATAAAACAATTGCCTAAAATACAATGGAAATTAACGATTTATCAAATGGCTCAATTAGGCGTAAATTCATTACCCATTGTTACGCTAACGTTATTGTTCGCGGGTATGGTCATGACATTACAAATTGTTGATATTTTACTTCGGTATGGAGCACAAGCAACCTTAGGAGGGGCTATGTCCGTGTCGATGGGACGAGAATTAGGTCCTATTTTAACTGGTGTAGTCATGGCGGGACGAGTTGGTGCAGCTATGACTGCTGAAATTGGCACAATGAAAGTTACCGAGCAAATTGATGCATTACGATGTATGGCGGTTAATCCTATTGCTTATCTAGTAGTACCTCGCTTTGTAGCGTGTACTTGTATGGTGCCTTTACTAGCATTTTATGGATATATTATTGGGACGGCTGGAGGATATGCTGTTGCTGTCTTTGGTGCCGGTCTTGCCCACTTTACTTATGTTAATTCAATTGAAGTATTGACCGCAATTACGGATATTATTTATGGATTGATCAAAGCAATGTTTTTTGGTGGGATTATATCTATTATTGCTTGCTATGAGGGCTTACATGCTAAAAGTGGGGCTGAAGGAGTAGGGAAGGCGACAACAAAATCGGTAGTTACATCCATTATTTTTATTTTTATTTGTAATTATATTTTATCGGTTATTTTATATTAGGGGGCATAGATGATATCATTACGAGATATTACTCTGGCTTATGAGCATCAGATTATTTTAGATCATATTTCTTTGGATATTCATAAAGGGGAAACATTGGCTATTTTAGGAGCTAGTGGTTCAGGTAAAAGTACGATATTACGAATTTTAATAGGCTTGCAAAAACCATCAAGCGGACAGATTTTTTTAGAGGGAAGAGAACTTTCATCGCTTTCTGAACAAGCATGGAATAAAGTTCGTGGACGCATGGGAATGGTATTCCAATATTCGGCGTTATTTGATTCATTGACAGTAGGAGAGAATGTTGCCTTTGGCTTACGCCAACATACATCATTAAAGGAACCTGATATTCGACGCATTGTAGCAGAAAAATTAGCGTTGGTTGGGTTAGTAGGTATAGAGGATAAAATGCCCAATGAATTATCGGGGGGGATGAAAAAACGAGTGAGTTTGGCTCGTGCTATTGCGTTAAATCCAGAAATTATTTTGTATGATGAACCTACGGCTGGCTTGGATCCGTTACGAAGTGCTTCGATTAATGAATTGATTGTATCGTTACAACAGCAATTAAAAGTTACATCGATACTTGTTACGCATGATATGACATCTGCTTTTTCGGTAGCCGATAGGATGGCTTTTTTAAAACAAGGAAAATTTCAACTCATTGCAGATAAGGAAACATTTAAACAAACGAAAGATAAAGATATTCAAATCTTTATTCATGGTGGAATGCTTCCGAATATGGAGGATTATAAAAATGAAGTGGAGTAGTGAAGCAAAAGTTGGATTGGTTACAGTTGTTGGGGTAATTTTATTTTCTTACACGATTATCGACTTGGCACAAGCAGAAATTTTAGGTAAACCTGGATATGAAGTACATAGTATTTTTTCAGATGCAAAGGGTGTCCAAAAGGGAAATACCGTTCGGTATGCTGGGGTCAATGTGGGTCGAGTGTTACGGGTAGAAACAACAAGTAGTGGAGTAGATGTTGTGTTGAAATTAGATAAACAGGTGATAATTCCTAAAGATTCCCCTATTTCTATTACTACTGATGGGCTGTTAGGTGAAAAAATTATTAATATTACACCTGGGAGCAATAAAGAGCGAGGATTACAAGAGGGTGATTATGTATTAGGCACATCAAGTAAAAGTATGGATGACTTGGTGAATACAGCGAATGATTTAATTCAAAATACGAATCAAATGGTAGTGAATGTAAATCGGATTATTGGGGATTCGCAAACGCAAGCGGCTATACGAGATTCCATGATTCATATTAATAATATTACGGCTCAGACGGATGCGATGTTGCAAGCAAATGCTGGTAATATTAGAGCAATTGCTCAAAATATGGCAGACCTTACAGCACAGATGAATAGTTCTTTGCAACGGATAGATGGTGATGGAGCGACATCGGATAATATTCGTTCTCTTGTAAAAAATATGAATGAATCGAGTAAACAATTAACGATGATTGCTAATTCATTTGCCAAGGTGACAGGAGATCCGCATACACAAGAGAATTTACAAATGACATTACAAAATACTGCCGCCATCTCACAAAAAGTAAATCAATTATTATCGGGAAATCGTGAATTGAACACAACGGGTGAAGCGGGAATATTATATAATAATACATCTAAAGAAAGTTATGGTTATGCTACTTTTAAAGTAGAGAAAAATAATAATTTCTTTCTTTTAGGTGCGGAGGGAATTGGTAATCGAACAAAAATGAATTTGCAATATGGAACACATCGGCCTTTTTTTGATATTCGTTGGGGTTTGGTGAATGGAGAATTAGGTGGAGGCATTGATTTGTTTCCTAAAAAAGTATTTCAATTATCTTTAGAAGGATATAATCCCAATCAATGGCAATATCGGATGAAGGGTAAATATCGAGTATCTAAGAATGTATATATTTTAGGTCAAGCGATACGTCCTATGAAAGGCGAGGGCGGTGGAAATTATTTCGGTGTGCATTACGTATTTTAAGATGGAGGTTTTTTATGACAAGGCATATTAAAGAAAAAATGATATGGGGGGTAGTATTTTCCCTTTGTTGTTTACCTGCGGGGGCGGCAAATTCAGTAGCGTTAAATAAGGATAATTATGCGATGGTTCGCCCAGTAGATATGACACCGTTGATACGGCAAGAAGTAGCGGATAAGATAACAAAACAGCATCATTTTATTTCTAATAAAAAAACGGTATCGGCATTGCGAAAAGATACAAATAGGAATACGTTATCTTTAACATTATCACAAGCGGTACGCCTGGCTTTAGCTAATAATCGTGATGTTAAAGTGGCCTACTATACATTAAAACAATCGGATTGTGCGATTGCTGAAGCGAAATCAGGAAAAATGCCTAAAATAGAGTATAATTTTTCCGCTGGGCGTACAGGTGAGCATAATGGCATGAATATGTTTGGTCATACGTTGAGTTTATCGCTTCCTGTGTATACGGGCAATCGTCTGGAAAATGCAGTTACATTAGCAAATATAGAAAAAATGGATGCACAAGAGGGCGTATTAAAAACTGAACAGGAAATTAAATTAAATGCTATTAAGGGATATTTTAAGGTCTTGGCAGCACAAGAAGTGCAACAAGTTTATCAAGAAGCGGTAGAAAATTTACAGGCACATGTAAAAAATGTGAAAGCACAATATACGGCTGGAACAGTAGCAAAATTAGATGTATTGAATACAGAAGTATCTTTAGCGGCGGCTGAAACAAAAAATGTGTCCGCCCTTAACGATGTGGCACTGGCATCGGATCAATTGAGTAATATTGTTGGAGTGCCTTTACAGACGGCATTAGTATTACAAGATCACACACTTCCTTTTCCTGCATATTCGCGTTCTCTTGATGAATCGGTGCAATATGCTATGAAATATAGACCAGAAGTATTGCAAGCAGCGTTAGCAGTTCAAAAAGCGAATGTGTATGTTGATTTGATGAAAGGGGACACGCGTCCGCAGGCGGGCATTCGGTTGAGTCAAGAGTGGAAAGATACTTCTTTTCCTGGAACGGCTCATTCATCGTGGCGTGTAGGTGGTGAAATTTCTTATTCGCTATTTGATGGGGGTATTGCAAGAGCTAAAATGGCTAAGGCTAAGCAAGATTTTTTCAAGGCTAATGAAATGGATCAAAAAGTTCGTGAAAGTGTTACGCTACAAGTAAAACAAGCGTATCTAGCTATTTCTAGTGCAAAAAAGAGGGTGGATGCGGCGAAAGCAGCTATTACACAGGCTAAGGAAGGGTTTAAAATATCGCAGGTGCGCTATCAAGCTGGTGTAGGTATTAATTTAGATGTGTTAGATGCACAATTGGCTTTAAATCAAGCGAAAATTAATTATATTCAAGCATTATATGACTATAATGTAGGCATTGCTATGTTAGAGCAAGCGATGGGTATAGATGCATATTCAGGTGTGATTCGTCCGTAATAAAATCATTAATGTAGAGATATTTTAGGGATAATAGATAAGCAGTATAGATGGGTGACTAAGGTGAGAAAAAGACAAATTGTCATAGGTGCGGTAGGCGTATGTGTGGTTTTGGGACTGGGGATATTTCAAGTGGCAAAACCAGCTATGATATACAAGACATCTACGATCATACAGACGACAATAAATAAAAAGCTAAATGGAACATGTGGATTTGCAGCTCTTTCTATGGACTGGAGAGGGAGAATTATATTGCAACATCCATTTGTCAAAGATAATAAAGGCCGCCTCGTGCTAACGAGTAATCATCTGTCTATACAAGTTAGTCCTTTTAAGATGATTCGTGTTTTACAAGGGCAAAGCATGGTAGAAGCTATTGATCTGATTGAAATACAAAAACCAGTAGTTCATGTATGGCAAGAGACGGAAGATCATACATGGAATGTGTTGGCTTTAGTGAAAAAGGACAATCGGCCGGTTGAATCTAGGTTTGGTGGTAATGTAGTTTTTCATGATGGTACTGTACGCTTGAGATTAGCAGATGGACAACTTGTCATGATAGAAACTTGTAGTGGTACTGTGAAAAAAAATAGTAATTCTCAATGGGTTGGTTCTAGTGAAGGGACATTGCAAGGGAAAAAATTTCGTATGTTAGGTCAGTATACGAATCCCAATGTATGGCAAGGTCAGTTTCGTTGTGATGAAATTGATGCTCCGTGGGTAAATTATGTGTTTAATGCTAAGCAGCTGTCAGGCGTTATCGAGCGGGGAAAGTTACAGCAGCTACGGTTGGGGATAGCAAAGAAAAATGGGCCTATGCAACTTCAAGGAGAAGTAGACTTGCAACATCTTCAAGGTGTTATAAAAAATATACGTTTTGCAAAAAGTCAGGGACACATTGTTTTTAATACGAAGGAAATTAAATTACAACGTATTCAAGGGTTGATAAATGGACAGGATTTTCAAATTGCAGGAAAAATCAATTTTTCAGGGACTTCACCAACGGTACAAATGGCAATAGATCTTAGACATGCCAATATGCAAGCTTTTCATGCGTATATACCTAAGGATATACGGGGAAAGATGGATTTTTCTGGAACCGTGAATGGTTCAATTGATGATTTTCATGTATTAGGTCGTTTAAAGATAAGAAATGGACAGTATCGACAATTACATGTGCGTCAGATGGGCATGAATATTAAAGCAGATCAGAATTATATTTCTCTTGATAATGTGCAAGCACAGATAGGAAATGGGCAGATAAAAGGTCAATTTTCTTATGCTATACAGCAAAAGAAAATAAGGGGAAAGGCCCACATAGCTTCTCTTGACTTACGGCATATTCCAGAGATCCCAGCGTCCATAAAGGGAACGGTTACAGCAGCGGATGTCGTACTAAACGGAAGATTGGATTGGCACAATTTAAATGTGCAAATGGTGGGCGAAGGTACGCGGTTGAATGTTTACGGGGTACATATTCCCACGATGCGTTTTCAAGGACGATATCAGCAAGGAAAAGTTTTCATACATTCTTTACGAGCTTGTTTAGGTGACGGTTATTTGTTGGCCCATGGAGAGTTTGACATTATACATAATACGCCTAATGTATGGGTTCAGGCACAACAAATCGCAGTGCATAAATTAGGTATTTCATTACCTATACGCATTCATGGTTTGATTAATGGGTCGGGTCATATAGTAGGTAAATTATGGCAATGGAATGGAAATATACATGCTGAACGAGGAAGTATTGCTTCAATGAAATATGATGAAGTGGACGGCGTATTACAAGGGCAAGGAAAACAAATACACATTCCTCGTTTGGTGTGGAAATATGACGAAGGACGCCATACAATTCAAGGAGATATTAATATTCAGAATAATCGAGTAAATCTTCGTGTTGATACAACGAAAATGCGTGTAGAAGATTTATTAAAAGCTGTGCCTCAATCATTGCCACGCATTACAGGATGGGTTAATAACCAAATGCAGATTAGGGGTACTTTAATGAATCCTCAAATAGAGGGCAATATATCTTTATGGGATGGCTCTATTAAGGGATATTTGTATCAACAAATTAAAAGTACTTATACGAGAAAAAATTCTATTTGGACACTTAAAGAAGGAAGCGGTACCGCTTATGATGCTCATTTCTTATTTAAGGGTAATATAGGAAAGACATGGGATGTATCTCTGAGTGGCACGAATATAGATGTATATCGTTTGCTTAAAAAAAATGACAATATTCCTCGGGGGAAGATGGAATTACAACTTCATTTGAGGGGGGCGGTAACAGATCCGATTTTAGAAGGACGTTTTAGCGGAAAAAAATTGGCGATTCGGGATACTCTTTTGACAGATATACAGGGCGATATTTATTATCATCGAAAAAAAATTGCGTTGCAGTCGTTTCAGTTTCGTCAAAAGAACAGTACGTTTAGTTCGTGGCTCCAGTATGATATTGCAACGCAGCGGATACGCGGAGAAGGACATGTTGAAAAGGGGAATATACCTAGCTTGATTCAATTTAGTAATGTTCCATTGCAACATATCACTGGGCAGGTAGATGGTGATATATTTCTTGACGGTTATTTGACGCACCCTAAAATTGCCGTGAGAGGCTGGATATCTGAAGGAAATATTGCAGGATATTCTGTAGAGCCAGCTCCTATTGATATTATGTATGATAATAAAAAGTTAAATATCAATACGTTTACATTTAAGAGTGGTCAAACTATATTTGCTGCGAAAGGAGTATATACGACAAATGGACCTGTTAATATGCAGGTTGCATTGAAAAACGTTTCTTCAAAAGCGTTGTTTTCTGTTGTGGGTAGAGATAATATTCCTCTGGTTGCTCCGATGGATGTTGTGCTAGATGTGCGGCGAAAGAATAAACGAGTGCAGGCAGATGTGTCGTTACAGATAGGTGAGGGAACTTTTAATCATATTCCTTTTAGTAAGGTATATGCCTTGGGAAATATTAAAGAAGGAAAATTAATTCTTAATCAAGTGCATGTTTCTAAGGGTAAATATCGTATTAGTGCTAATGGAATGATTCCGTTGGAAACGTTGCGTAGAACCGATTCTATGGAACCGATGTCTGTTAGTTTGAAATTGGATAATGCGAATTTAGATGCATTAACGTTTATCACTCCTTTGGTAAAATCAGCACAAGGGGATGTAAAGGGAACGCTTAATTTAGGTGGAACTGTGTCCCATCCATTGCTGCAGGGGAATATTGCTTTTACAGATGGTATGATTCAGTTTAGAGATTTGAAATATCCGTTAAGGAAGTTAACGGGGGTGCTTTCATTTAATGGACAAAAGGGAAATATAAATATATCGGGTGATATGGATAAAGAAGGCACGTCTAAGCCAGGACATCTTACGGTTATGGGTAAAGGTGCGTGGAAGGGGTGGCAGTTTACTTCTTATCAGATACAAGTTGATGCAGATCATTTGTATGTAGATAGTAAATACTATAAGGGACCGCTCCAAGGTCATATGCGTCTTGAAAATGGAAAAAATATGCCTAAATTAAGTGGAAATGTTATGTTGGAACATGTCACTATGGGTATTCCATTAGTGGTTTCGGACAGCACCTTTACTATCCCGCTCGGGTTAGATTTCACTGTAACGGCGGGTAATGCAGTGCGGTTGTATAATTCTGCAATATATGATTTAATGATAAAGGGTACATCTACGTTTAAAGGAACAACTTTACAACCTCATGCGGTTGGAAAATTTGTCGCCCAATCTGGGTCTATTCGGTATTTAGATACCAATTTTAAGATAACGAAGGCTCAAGCTGATTTTTCACAACGTAAGTCATTGTTGCCCGTGATGGATATAGAAGGGTATAGTAAAGTTGGTCAATATGATGTTACATTGATTATGCGAGGACCGGCAGATCAGATGGATTTGGTATTGCGTTCGAATCCACCGCTTACAAAAACACAAATTGTATCGTTGATCACATTGCGAAACAGTAATGGTAAACAGTTAAGTACTTTGGATGATACAAGTATACATCAATTATTTGATTCAGGTATTCGTATGACACTGAATAGTTTGGGTATTACACAAAAATTAGAACAGGCTTTATCATTGGATCGATTGATTGTCACGAACGGTTCATTAAATTTGAATGATCGCAATACGGATTTAAGTCGTAATTATTATAATATTGAAATGGGTAAGTATGTACGGGATAATATCATGTTAACTGCTGCATTTGGCTTAAATCATAAAGATAATCGTTTAGGAGTAGAATATGATTTAATGCGGGGACTTAGTTTGAATGCTTGGAAGTCCCGTAAGTCATTATATTTAGGTGGTACATATCGTTACATGTTTTGATGTGGGAGGGAAGTTGTATGTTAACTTCATATTTAAAAGAACTCAATACGATTTCTCTTTTATCGCGAGAAGAAGAAATGCGACTTTGGAAGGCGTATAAAGAAAAAGGAGATATTGCTGCCCGAGCAAAGTTGATTGAGCAATATCAGCCATTGGTTTTTAAAGAAGTGCTCCATTTATCTATGCCGACTGAATGGCAATTAGATGCTATTCAAGAAGGTACATTGGGACTTATAGATGCGGTGGAGCGTTTTCAAATAGAAAAAGGTATTGCCTTTTCTTTGTATGCAGTGCATCGTATTCGTGGCGAAATTTTACATTATTTGCAACGCGAGGGACGACATATGTATCAATCGTTGAATGAGGAAGACGAATACGGTCATATGATCCAAGATTATATTATAGATAGTGCTAATGATGTTACTACTCAAACGGAAAATAAACTTCTTTTTGAGGATGTTATTAAATTACTTGCACGCTTACCTGAAAAAGAACAAGTCGTACTATCAGGCGTATACTTGCAAGATCGGCAACAAAAAAGTATTGCGGAAGAATTGCAAATTAGCGTATCCTATGTATATCGTTTGCGTCAGAAAGGCATTCGGCGGATTCGAGGTATGGTGAGTCAATTGATGAGAGAGAAAAAGAAGAGTAAATGAGTATTGTCGTTGAGTAAAAAAGAGCAAACAGAATGAATGTATGGTTAATATATTCATTTTGAAACTTTTTATCTGTTGAAAAAAAGGCTTCTTTATAGGATTTTAATAACATAGTCTAGAAGGGAGCTAACTATGAAGAAGAGGGATAAAAAAATGGCGGTACATGTTCGTTCTGCACGAATTTGGTTAGAAAAAGCAGAGCGTGCTTTTGCGACTGATGCAGGGATTAAAGGGGAATTAAATTTGATGCTTGCTGAAGCGGAAATGAAAAACATGCGCAAACAAAACCAATATTATAGCAGTATAAAACGAGTATTGATAGGTTTTAGCTGTTTGTGTATAGTAGTAGTTATTATTTATAATGGCATGTTTTTTTTGAATGAAAAAAATAATTTATCGCCCTCTTCTGTACAAAAACCAACATCTGTATCTGCTTCGATAACTTCACATGAGTTAAAGGGGGAAACGAAAAAAAAGACGACGCAGACAGAACCAATTGTGTTTTCTGATGTAAAGACACATCGGGAAATAAAACATCAGCCTTCTTCTATACCAATACGAACTGCTGAGGTACAACCAGTAGTAGCATCAAAACAGGATAAAGAAGAAAATATTTTATCAGAAAGACAAATGCAAGAAACCGTACAAGCGGCAAGAGTCAGTTTGCAACGTGCGGAAATACAAAGTGAATAATGGAGGATTTTATGAAAACATGTACGAAACAACTTTTGACGGTAATGATAACTAGTGCATTGATGGCAGGTCCTGCATGGGCAGCTAATCAAGAAATGTCAACGATGGCTCCTACGATAACACAAGCAGCGACACAGGGAGACCAGGAAAGTAATAACGCGATTATGTCACAAGTAGCAAATCAAGCGTCGGAAGTGTCAGCCCAAACAGGGTTGCGTTCTACATTTAAGGGTAAACCAGTTGGATATTTTACTGGTATTGGAGATGTTATGATTGACCAAAGCGTGCCATCTCAACCATTTGCTGTGTTACAGCCAGGTGCGGAAATGAATTTGCCTTATGGAGATGAAGTGAGTGATGCTGATATTGCTAAATATATTGGGAAAACGATTACTTCTATTCAAGTTGCCAATGTTGAGGATAAGCAATTGGAAGCGGCCTTAAAAAAACGGTTTATCCTGCAGGTAGGGGATGCAGTGCAAGCGAATTATTTACGGCATGATGTTAATATATTGGGTGCATCTGGATTGTTTGCAACGATAAAACCGACTTTTCAAGTAGTGCCAGAAGGCGTGAAGTTAATTTATGTTGTTAAACAAAATCCGAGAATTACTCGTATTTCTATTAGAGGAAATAAATCTATTCCTGCAACGAAATTGCATCAATTATTAAACATTAAACCAGGCATGACGTTAAATACGACTTTCCTCAGTAAGGATGTTGCAAATATTAATTTATTATATAATAATTGGGGATATATGATTAGCCATGTTTCCGAAGTGAAAATGAACGATTCTGGGGTATTATGTATTGGTATTTCGGAGGCCCAAATAGAAGATATTCGTATTCGTGGTAATATAAAGACGAAAGATCATGTTATTTTACGTGAAATGCGGTTAGGTAAGGGTGATATTTTTAATAAAGAATTAGTGAGCCGTAGTATCCAACGTATTTATAATACGGGATATTTTGAAGATGTTAATGTGCGGTTATTACAAGGACAACAAGACCCACAAAATGTTATTTTGGAAATTGAAGTAGCAGAACAAAAGACAGGCTCTATTACTATCGGTGCAGGATATTCTGATGCAGATGGTTTTGTCGGAGTAATAGGCTTAAGTGAAACGAATTTGCGTGGTACGGGTGATAAAGTAAATATTAATTGGGAATTTGGCGGTAAGTCGCGTTCGAATAAGAACCACAGTTTATCATATACACATCCATGGTTAAATAAATATGGCGATTCATTAGGATTTAGTTTATATGATAGAAAGGGACAACAAACTGATTATGGTAGTGGCGGCAAGGCCATTGCTACGTATGAAAAGAAAACACGAGGATTAGGGATTACGTATGGTCGGTCACGGGGTGAATATTCGGCAGATTACTTTACTTTGGAATTAAAGAAGAGCGAATACGTGCGAGCTATTAGTGGGAAAGACTATCTTGCTGGTGATGTGAAGAGCAAACAGTTTTTAAAAAATAATTTTGGTCGTTCACATAGCTTGACATGGGCACATGTATTTGATAATCGAGATAATGTTTTTGATCCGTCACGAGGAAAACGCATCTCTTTAACATCTATTGTTACTGGATATGGATTAGGCGGTGATTTTAAGTATACAAAATTTATTGCTGAAGCACGGACATATCATAAAGTTAGCAATGGACGTGTGCTTGCCTTTCGTTTAATGGGTGGTATAGGCTTTGGCTCGGTTCCTTATAATGAATTATTTGCTTTAGGTGGAGCGGATACAATTCGTGGTTATGAAGATGATGAGTTTAGAGGCAAGAAAATGTATGCTGCAACATTGGAATACAGATATCCTATTGCAAAAAAAATTCAAGGGGTTGTGTTTGCTGACGTAGGTAATGCATGGGGTGGCACACAAGATATTGAAGGATACCAGGATGGTAATAAATTACATGCAGCAGGTGGATTAGGATTCCGCGTTACTACACCGATTGGTCCCGTTCGATTAGATTATGCATGGGGACAAAATGGAGGTAAATTCCATTTTAGCTTTGGCGGTAAATTCTAATATAATGGGGGGACAGTATGATGAAAAAAAATGGATACCGTTATGTATGTTGTTGATGGGATTCGTTTTTCCAGTTTCGGCTGCTCCCATTACACATGTTCAGGTTACAGTGAAAACGGCACAATACGCGTTGCCGCCTATTGTGCAAGCACGGATTGGGGCCAGTATTCAAACGGTAGGCAATCATGTGTTATTAAATCAAGATAGTCAGACCATTAAGGCTCAACAAGCGGCATATGTCCGTACGTTAAATGATATTGTCAATCGTGTTTTAATTGGTTATACCGTAGATGATATTTCTCTCAAACCAGGAACGGATACGCAATTGATGGTGCGTATCCGTCCTTGGAATGATACGGTTCAAAAGGTAACGCTTTCTATGGATTATGGAGCGGTTACTCCCTTAGGAAAAACTTATATTCAAGAAGATATACAATCTATAGAAGGAGTTGTCGATAATCTTTTATTGGGGCTTCCTATAGAGTCATTAGATTGGGCACAATTTACGGTTAAAGAGGTATTAGAAAAAAAATAGCCGATATGCTACCTGAGTTTTATGCCCATATTACAATTAAACCAGGGAAAACTAGTGCTGTTACCATTTTCTTTATTCCTAAATTGCCCGTGGTGCGACAGGTTGAGGCGAATGTTGAATCAGAACATGTTCCTCAGCTTCTTTTTTTGCAGGCACAACGAAATGTGGCAAATAAATATGCTGGGTTGGAAGGATTACCTATAGATTTTATTAAACGGCATAGTATGGCGATACAAGAACAAATTTATAAAGACATGTCTGAACAAGGTGTCATTAGAAGATACAAAATTAATGTTACACCTAAGCTGTTTGTGGGGGAAAAAACGCAGATTTATTTGCAGGCTAAAACACGGATATATGATATTCGTGGATTAGTGTATATGGATATTGGTAGAACGCAGAATCAATACATAGGAGAAACAGTGTTACAAGCTCATCTTGGTAGAAAAATAGGGACACAGCATGAAGTTTTTACAGATGTGCAGTTACGCCCAGGTAATTTTACATGGAATATGAGATTAGGATATTTTTGTCAAGCCAAACGGGTGCAGTTAGGTATCCGGTATGAAACGGCAGATGAAACAGTACATGTTTTTGGGAATGTTGATTGGCAAAAACGATGGCAATGGCGCTGGGATCGTAATATGACGATGAAGCGTAATGAATGGGGATTTCGTCATCGGATGCGTAATTATTTAGGGATAGAATATGTGGTGTCATCAACGGATCATTGGATTCGTTTGTTAGGATATATGTAAAATAAAGGAGTAATGTTATTATGATGTCAGAATTAGGTAACAAAAAAAATGTAAAAGTATTTTCAGCAGCGATTGCAGTTATATTTGTTCTAAGTATTGCTGGTTTGGCAGTGATGCAAATGGGAAATCCTGTAGATGCCGCACCATCTAGTAATATAGGGGTTGTAGATATGAGTAAGGCTGTACCGCCTGATAATAAAGACATTCAAGAAGCCCAGCAGAAAATGCAACAAATCAGCTCAGATATGCAAAAACAGTTTGAACAACAATCGGCAAATATGACAGAAGAACAAAAACAAGAATTATTCCAAAAAATGCAGGCTGAATTAGCACAAAAAAATCAAGAATTAATTAAAACAGTACAAGCTAAAGTGGAAACAGCTATCGGTGATGTCGCTAAAACAAAAGGACTGAGCGTCGTTTTAGATAAGCGTGCTGTATTGTATGGAGGGACAGATATTACCGAACAAGTTGCTAAAAAAATGAGTGCTACGCCAGCTAAATAAATGATGACTATAGGCAGGAAAGGGCGTGGCATAACATCCCATATAACAAGCTGAGGTTTGTTATATGGTCATTAATGAGAAGGCAATAGACAGAAAGGATAGGCATTTTTTATAAGTTGTTAGGTTGAGAGGGATTTACTTGGCGTTAGAAGAAGGAAGAAAATAATACATCTTATTGTAAAAATGTTTTTTCTCGTATACAAGTATGGCGAATGGTAGACATTATTGCAAATTTAAGATGACAGGAGGAAGTTGGCATGAATTTGAAAATACGGAAAATCATAACAGGATTTTCGTTGGTTGTAATGGTGGGAATGATTGCTGGGTGTGGAAGTGCTGATCGTGTGGGAACGGTGGACATGAATCAGGTTATGGAAAAAGCCCCAGCAGCACAAAAGATAAAAAAAGATATTGAAAATAAAGAAAATCAGAAGCAGCAAGAGTTGATTGCGGCGAAAAGTCAACTTTCTCCTGCGGAATATCAGAAAAAAGAACAACAAGTACAGCAAGAAATGCAAATCTATGCAACGAGTATGCAACGACAATTTCAAGCACAATTAGAAAGTCAATTAGCAGGGATTGCAAAAGAAAAAAAAGTAGGAATTGTTGTATATAAAGAAGCAGCACCTCAAGGTGGTATTGATGTTACACCTGAAGTCATTGCAAAATTGCAGTAAAGGAGTTTAGAGTGGTGAAAAAAACGGTACAGGAATTGGCAGAATTTGTAGGTGGTACATATGTGGGAATGGGTAGTACTATCATTGATGATGTAAAAGGATTACAAGAGGCAGGTGGTCATGATATTACGTTTGCTGTTGATCCATATACAGAGTATTTACCACAGGTGAAAGCAGGTGCTATTATCGTTGAGCGAGAAGTTCCAGCCGGAGATAACACATTAATTATTGTAGATAATCCTCGGCTTGCTTTTTCTCAACTACTTCTTCTATTTCACCCGCGTCAAGAAATTGTAGCTGAAATTCATCCTACTGCGATTATTGATAAGACAGCTAAAATAGGAAAGAATACAGCTGTTATGCCATATGTAGTCATTGGGAGACAGGTGGAAATAGGGGATAATTGTAGCATTTATCCGTATGTGTTTTTAGGGGATAATGTTAAAATTGGAAAGGGTGCAACTATTTATCCCGGTGCTGTTATCCATGAAAATTGTCGTATTGGAGAAAATGCGGTTATTCGTGCACATGCTGTTATTGGGGGAGAAGGATTTGGATTTGCTACGAAAAATGGTAAGCATATTCGTATTCCTCAAATTGGAAATGTGGATATTAGCGATGATGTAGAAATTGGAGCTTGTACTTGCATTGATAATGGGACATTGGGTTCGACATGTATTCAGCGAGGAACGAAAATAGATAATTTAGTTCATTTAGGGCATAATGTGGAAATAGGAGAAGATTGTTTTTTGATTGCTCAAACGGGTATTGCCGGTAGTACAAAAGCGGGAAATCATGTTACGTTTGCTGGGCAAACGGGATGTACTGGGCATGTTACGATTTGCGACAATGCCGTTTTTGCAGGCAAGACAGGAATTACAGGAAATATTGCTAAGGGAGGCGTATATGCGGGATTTCCAGCTCGTCCACATATGGAATGGAGTCGTACACAAGCACATATAAAGCATTTGCCGAGCTTAGTGAAAAAAATAAAGGCATTAGAAAAAAAATACGTGAATTAGAAACAAAACACGCATAGGTGATCTTATGTATATAGCAATGAAAGTGTTAAGTTTTATTCTTTGTCATCTATCGTATTCAGGCAGACGGCAAAGCGCACAATGGCTAGGAATGTTATTTTGGTTATTAGTACCTCAGAAGAGAAAAAAATTGGCTCAACAACAAATTTTGAATTGTAGGTTAACATTAGATCCTATAAAAGCAATGAGGATTGCAAAAGCAAGCACGGTGCGTTTTGGCACGATGATTGTATCGGTGTTGACCTATCCTTTGTACAAGACGAAGGGATTTTCTACCAATATTGTTTGGCATGGAAAAGCGTATTTGGATGAGCAGCTAAAACAAGGAACAGGTGCAATTATTATGGCTTCTCATGCAGGAAATTGGGAAGTATTAGGGGCCGCTCTTGCGATGGAAGGATATCCGTTAATCTCGGTTGCTCAGAGGCAAAATAGTCAAGGTGCTGATAAATTTATTAATGAATATCGCCGATTGATGAGGCAGCATGTAACTTATAAAACAGGCATTCGGGATATGGTACGGTTATTAAAAAGTGGGCATTATATTGGTTTGTTGATGGATCAAGATCCAGGGATGACGGGTATTCCTGTTCAGTTTTTTCAACAAAGAACATTAACCGCAGATGGTCCAGCAAAACTAGCAAGTATAGGAAATTATCCGATTTATCCTATATTTATTACAGAACGAGCTTGGAATCAATATGATATTACGATTCATCCACCTATTTTTGTATCAGCAAAATCTACACCTTTGTCGGGCAAAGCAAAGAAAGATGCTGTATATCGGGTTACACAACAATTGAATGATATATTAGAGAACCATATTACAGCACATCCGGAAGATTGGTTTTGGTTGCATAATCGGTGGAAATGGACACGTCGGTATGATTTAAAACAAAAATATAAAAAGACTGAATGACAATGAAGATCTAAATATCGAGATATATTGGTATGATTGAAGATAAATTGACGGACAGTCTTTTTTTATTGACAGAAGGGTATACTTTTATTCATAATATATGTAGCAAATAAAAGGAGAGAAGCAGTATGAATAACATGGATACAAGTTGTGTAAATGCTATTCGCATTTTATCGGCAGATGCAATTGAAAAAGCTAATTCGGGTCATCCGGGGTTACCCTTAGGGGCGGCACCGATGGCATATGAGTTGTGGGCATATCATATGAAGCATAATCCCAATGATGCTAAGTGGGAAAATAGAGATCGATTTGTTTTGTCGGGTGGACACGGATCAATGTTGTTATATTCGTTACTTCACTTGTTTGGATATGGGATGAAATTAGATGATATCAAGAATTTTCGTCAATGGGGGTCGATTACACCAGGACATCCTGAATATGGGCAAACGATAGGCGTAGACGCCTCTACCGGTCCTTTAGGTGCTGGCATGGCAATGGCGGTAGGAATGGCTATGGCAGAAGCACATTTAGCGGCATTGTTTAACGAACCAGCATATCCTATTGTCGATCATTATACATTTGTTTTGGGTGGAGATGGCTGCCTAATGGAAGGGATTTCATCGGAAGCCTTTTCCCTGGCTGGTACTCTGGGGTTACATAAATTAATTGTATTGTATGATAGTAATCATATTTCGATTGAAGGAGATACCAGGTTAGCTTTTACTGAAAATGTGCAAGAACGGATGAAAGCGTTTGGTTTTCAAACGATTACCGTAGAAGATGGGACGGATTTACAGGCAATTGGTGCTGCCATTGAGCAAGCAAAGGCGGATACAGAACATCCCTCTTTCATTACGGTCAAAACGGAGATTGGATATGGATGTCCAGCCAAGCAGGGGAAAGCATCAGCCCATGGTTCCCCATTAGGTGTAGATAATGTGCGGGCTTTAAAAACTAAAGTTGGTTGGCCAGATGTAGACACGCCTTTTTTTGTTCCGGATGAAGTTTATGCGTATTATCAATCATTGGGTGCACGAGGAGAAACGGCACAAGCGGAATGGGAAAGTTTGTTCTCTGCATATAGTGAAGCGTATCCAGAAAAAAGAAAATTATGGAATACGATGCATCATGGGATAGACAAAGAACAATTATTAAAAGATGACTTATTTTGGCAATTTGAAGATAAAGCACAAGCAACACGAAGTGTATCAGAAATCATGATTAATCGCTTACAAGAACGGATGCCTCAATTGATGGGTGGTAGTGCCGATTTAGCACCGTCTAATAAAACGTATATGAAAGAGGGGGGCGATTTTAGTCGTACCGATTATCGTGGCAGAAATATACATTTCGGTGTACGTGAATTAGCTATGTCTGGTATTATGAATGGATTAGCTTTACATGGCGGTATTCATCCTTATGGGGGAACGTTTTTTGTTTTCAGCGATTATATGAAACCGATGATTCGGTTAGCGGCATTGATGGAATTGCCTAATACATATGTACTAACTCATGACAGTATTGGCGTAGGTGAAGATGGTCCTACACATGAACCGGTAGAACAATTGGCGATGTATCGTGCTATGCCTAATATGATTGTGTTTAGACCGGCTGATGCAATGGAAACTGCAGCGGCTTGGTATACTGCGGTTACGAGTCAACATACACCAGTAGCACTGATTTTATCACGACAGAATTTGCCTCAGTTGGCAGGAAGCAGCAAAGAAGCATTACGCGGTGGATATATTATTTCTGAAGCGAACAAAACTATTCCTGACGCTATTTTAATTGCAACGGGTTCAGAAGTTGCATTAGCATTACAAGCACAAACGGTATTACAGAAACAGCAGATTGCCGTACGTGTGGTTAGTATGCCTTCGATGGAATTATTTGAACAGCAAGATGAAGCTTATCGAAAAGCTGTTTTGCCAGCTTTTATACGAGCAAGAGTGGCGATTGAAGCAGGAAGCTCTTTCGGTTGGCAACGTTATGTAGGTTTGGATGGAGCTACGGTTACGTTAGACCGATTTGGTGCATCAGCACCAGCAGAGGTATTGTTTAAAGAATTTGGTTTTACGGTAGACCATATTGTTGAAAAAACAAAACAGGTATTAAGAAAATAAGTAAAGAAAGAGAATCTTAATCCGTAATAAATGCGGATAAGACTTGATTTTTTTTGCGTGTTTTATTATACTAATAACATAGAGAAAACCCTACTGTGTACGTAAATGTTCCTCGATGTTTTGAACCAACATATTTTACATTGGGAGTTTGGACTCTATTGAAGTGAGGCAATGCCTAATTTGGACTGCCGGGCCCAATAGGAGAACACCCACCTGCTCAGGCAGGCTCAAAACTCGGTTTGTAACGGCATAGTGGGGCTTCTTTCTTTTATATGATCGTAGATAAGGTAAGGTATAGCCGCCGCTAAGTTAACTTGGCAGCGGTTTATTTCATACTGGGGGATATATATGAATAGTGATAATTTATTCTCTTTAGCTGATGAAGCAGAAAAGAAAACGTTTCAACCTCTTGCTATACGAATGCGTCCTAAACATTTAGATGATATAGTAGGGCAAGAAGAGGTAACTAGTAAGGGGAGTTTTTTGCGTGGTGCAATCGAAAGAGATATGATCCCTTCGTTATTGTTTTATGGTCCTTCGGGTGTCGGAAAAACAACCATTGCTCAGGTTATAGCAATGGAAACAAAAAGTACATTTATTACGTTAAATGCGGTTATGGCAGGTATGGCAGATTTACGTAAAGTAATTCAAACGGCTAAAGATGAATTGCAATTATATCAGAGGAGAACTATTGTTTTTATTGATGAAATTCATCGTTTTAATAAAAGTCAACAAGATATATTATTACCACATGTAGAAAAGGGAACGATTATTTTGATTGGAGCGACTACGGAAAATCCGTATTTTGAAGTGAATCGACCGCTTTTATCTCGCTTGCATGTGGTATCTTTAAAACCACTTTCGGTTAAGGCGATTGGCGAGGTATTAAAGCGAGCACTTAATGATACGGAAAATGGATTAGGACAGTTTGCTATGAAGGTTTCGCCAGAGGTGTTGGAAGTTTTCGCATCTTTAGCGGAAGGTGATGCACGGATAGCACTTAATTTATTAGAACAAGTCGTGGCGGCTGCTCCTTCAGGTGAAGACATTACGATGGAGATGATAGCTAAGGTAGCAGGTCAGCGTACGTATACATATGATAAAAAAGGCGATGGACACTATAATACCATTTCAGCTTTTATTAAAAGTATGCGAGGCTCGGATCCAGATGGGGCGTTGCATTATTTGGCAAGAATGATTGAAGCAGGGGAACAACCTTCTTTTATTGCCCGACGAGTAGTTATTTGTGCCGCGGAAGATGTAGGTTTGGCAGATCCGCAAGCGTTGGTTATTGCTAATGCTGCAGCCCAAGCAATACAATTTGTCGGTTGGCCAGAAGGGCGTATTATTTTGAGTGAAGCGGTTATCTATATTGCTTGTGCACCGAAAAGTAATAGTGCGTATAAAGCAATTGATGCAGCTTTAGCCGTTGTCCGAAAGGGGAATTGTGGCGATATACCAGCATATTTAAAAGATGCTCACTACCAGGGGGCTACATCATTGGGAATAGGGGTTGGTTATAAATATCCACATGCGTATCCCCGTGGATGGGTTGCACAGCAATATTTACCAGATAATATTAAGAATCACACTTATTATAAAGAAACGGAATATGGGGAAGAAGGCGTAAAAGCAGAACAATGGCGTAAACGACGCCATGAAAAGTAAGGTAGAGGTGAAAGTTGTGAAGGGTGAACCAACAAAGAACATAGTAAAAACCAGAAAAAAAGCCGGTAGCAATCACGTAGTAAAATCTAAAAGTACAGGAACTTCTTTATTGACCTTTGAAGTTATCGGATTATGTTTCATTTTTATAGGTGTTTTTGCAACTGTTGGGATTATGGGGATTGATACGGGAACAATCGGATATGGGGTTGATGAAATATTAGCTTATGGATTTGGCTTTACACGTATTGTTGTTTCCTTATCATTGATTATTATTGGGTTAAAATATATTATAGTACGCCGTAAATTTCCACTTACTAGATCATGGGGTATATGTATGTGGATTTATTTGTTAGTACAAAGTTTAATTCATTTGGTATTTATACCACAAGAGATTACTTTTTTGCCAACGAGTATACGGATAGGGGGCGGTATTTTTGGTGCAGCTGTTGCGGCAGGATTACGTTCTCTATTTGGTGAAATATGTGCAATTATTATGATTGTTATTGTTTTTATTGGCACGTTGGTTTTATGGAAACGTTGGTCTCTTGCACGACCATTGCAAAAGGCATCTCATCAGGCATCAATTAAATTTACGCATATTTCGGATAAGACAACGAATGGGGTCCAGGATGTTGCCCGTTCTTTTCAAGAGTGGCGAGATCGGCGTGAACGTTTTTTAGAAGGACAAAAAGAAATTCAAAAATTGACATCCGCTGCATTGGCTACAAATGAAAAGGACTTACAAGTAGATGAAATACACGATAATGAATTAACTACAAAGGATATGTCTAAGAATATAGTTGATATAAACACGTATCAAGAAAAAATAGACATGGAAGAATCTGCTTTGCAGGAAGAAAAGAAAGTACTGCAGGATGCACCTGTTTCGGAAAAAAAGGAAAAGCCGATTGCATCATCATCAATTTTTACGGAAGAACGATTAGGAGATATATCAGTTGTAAATCAGACCGCTGGTGATGATACAGCAATAGCATTGAATGAGATGGAGGCATTAAAGCCAGTTGAAATAGAACCGATGACAACGTCGGTAGAAATAGGTAATACTGAAACAAGTGCAGTACCTAAAGCAGTGGTGCATGAGCCATATCAATTGCCGTCGATAGAGATATTAAAACCGGGCACAGGTACGATTGGTGGCGTAAGTGCAGAAGTAAAGGAAAATGCAGCTATTTTACAATCTACTTTACAAAGCTTTAATATTGATGCACGGATTTTACATGCAAGCCAAGGTCCAGCGGTAACACGTTTTGAATTAGAACCAGCCGCAGGGGTTAAAGTAAGTAAAATCGTTCATTTAGCAGATGATATCGCATTGAAATTAGCCGCAACAGATATTCGTATAGAAGCACCTATTCCGGGAAAAGCGGCGGTGGGGATTGAGGTCCCTAATAAAAGCGTTTCATCTGTAACATTACGTGACATTTTAGAAAGCGACTCTTTCCGTTTAGCTAAAGGGGGAGTTCCCGTTAGTCTTGGAAAAGATATTGCTGGTAATCCTATTATTGCCGATTTGACAAAAATGCCTCACTTATTAGTAGCAGGTTCAACGGGCTCAGGAAAAAGTGTTTGTATTAATACCTTTATTGCGAGCATTTTATTTAAACAACGTCCAGAAGATGTAAAATTGGTATTAGTAGATCCGAAGGTAGTAGAATTATCTAATTATAATGGGATACCGCATTTGATGACGCCAGTGGTTACAGATCCGAAAAAAGCAGCTAGTGTATTACGATGGGCAGTACGCGAAATGGATGATCGATATAAACGATTTGCTTATACTAAAACGCGTGATATTTCGAGATTTAATGAATTACATCCGGAAGAAGCGATGCCGTTTATTGTTATTATTATTGATGAATTAGCTGATTTGATGATGGCTGCATCGGGTGATGTAGAAGAATCTATTTGTCGCTTGGCACAAAAAGCTCGTGCTTGTGGGATGCATTTAGTATTAGCAACACAACGTCCCTCGGTAGATGTGTTAACGGGATTGATTAAGGCGAATGTACCGAGTCGTATTGCCTTTGCTGTATCTAGTCAAATTGATTCAAGAACAATTTTAGATATGGCAGGAGCAGAAAAATTAATCGGTAAAGGTGATATGTTGTTTTATCCGATGGGGGCATCAAAGCCCATTCGAGTACAAGGTGCATTCATTTCTGATACGGAAATTGATGAGGTTGTAGAATTTATAAAACAGCAACGGAAACCTCATTATGATGAAGAAGTAGAAGCAGCCCAACAAGAAGATAAAGAAATGGGCGATTTTTTTGAAGATGATCTCATGGAACAAGCTATTAATATGGTTTTAGAAACAGGTCAAGCATCGGCATCTATGTTGCAACGGCGTTTTCGTATTGGGTATACGCGTGCTGCTCGATTAATAGATATGATGGAAGCGATGCACATTGTAGGAGCAAATAATGGTAGTAAGCCACGAGAAATTTTAATGACGGAGGAAGAAATACAAGAAAAGTTTGGGTTTTAACTATATCCGGTATAGTATAGAGTTTTTCGCTAAGCGGATGGGGGAAGGAGAATTGAACGTGGCAACAACTGGCAATCTGTTACGTTCTGAACGTGAACGACAAGGCTGGACATTACAAGAAGTATCAGTAGCGATACATATAAAAATAGAATATTTACAAGCACTTGAAATGGATCAATATGATTGTATCCCCGGAGAGGTGTTTGTAAAAGGGTTTATACGGTGTTATGCTTCTTTTTTAGGGGTTTCAGGAGAACCGTTAGTATCCGTATATAAGAAAAAAGGTATTACGATAGATAAGGACAACAAAGGACTGTCTTCGATGACAGATGTAAAAGAAACAAGGATACGCAAACGATACACAAAAAAGAAGGCACGATGGGTAGAAATTAGCCTTGTTGCAGGATTTCTTATTTTTTTAGTACTTATAATATGGATGAGGTAGTTATTTTGTTTATGTGAAAGAGGATTATATGAAACGATATATACCGTTGGGGACTTTAACCGTTTTTATTATAGTGATATTTGCTTGTAGTTATTATGTGTTTAATATACGGGAAAAGGCATCTCAGCAAATGCAAACTACGGCAGTACGGCATGTTATGGTTTTTTCTGATTTACCATCAGAGATAAATCAGGAAATGGCAACTGTTTTTTATCAACGAACAGGTATGCGGGTACAAATACGTACGGTGAGTGATAGTAATTTAAAATATTTGATGACCAATGTGGAAACAACGGAAAAACCAGATATTATTATTGCGACTGAACCCGTATTACGTATGGCTGGTGCAAACGGTCGTTTGCGTTCTTTTCCGGTAGTACCAAAAGAGCAAGTTTCTTTTCGTTTTCGGGATAAAAATCGGCGGTGGTTAGGGCTTTGGTACAATCCGACTGTATTTGTTGTGCGTTCAGAATATTATCAAAATCATGGTGGGAATATTCAAGGCTGGGAGGATTTAATTGTTGAAAACAAAGTGCGAATAGCGGTTCCCGATTTTGCCGCTACGGATATGGCAGGCGATTTGCTTTGTACGTTGGTAGAAGTAAATGGTATACAGAAGATGAAGACTTATTTACAAGCTATTCAACAAAACAGCGTATCTTATGCTAAAACGTTATCAATTAGTGCTAGACGCGTAGCTAGTGGTGAAGTGGATATTGGTGTTGTCGATGGTTCCCATGCACGGCAGTATCAAAAAGATGGAGCACCCATGGTTATAGTGTATCCAAAGGAAGGTACGGCTTATTGGTTAACGGGTGTAGGTGTTACTATTTGGAATCATGATGATGAATTTTCTAATCGTTTTTTAGAGTGGTTATTCTCTGAGGATATAGTGCAAATTTTGCAAAAAAATAAAATATTTGTAGATTTTACGACACCGATGATTCATCAAGAAGCAGATATACAAGGAAAATCATTGCGGGTATTTCCTGTACGAAAAGAATATACGGAAGAAGGTAGACTCGCATTGCAAGAATGGTGGGTACGGACGATTCGTTTTGGAAAGGATAATTAGATGGAAAAAATTGGATTTGTTAGTTTAGGGTGTTCTAAAAATTTAGTGGATACTGAGGTGATGTTGGGCATTTTAAAAGAACGCCATATGACGATAACAGACGATTTATCATTAGCGGATATTATCATTATTAATACGTGCACGTTTATTGAAAAGGCAAAGCAAGAATCCATTCAAGCTATTTTAGATGCAGCTCAGTATAAAGAAACGGGTCGATGTCAAATGTTATTAGTGACAGGTTGTCTGAGTCAGCAATATAAAGAAGAATTATTAAAGGAAATGCCAGAAATTGATGTATTGTTAGGAACTGGCTCTTGGGATCGTGTGTGGGAAGCCATTACTACGGTGCGACAGGGAAAAAGAGTATGTTTTATGGATGATGTTAGCCATTTATATGACCAAAAGACAAGTCGTTTACGAACGACTCCTGCATACAGTGCTTATGTCAAAATTGGTGAAGGCTGCAATAACGCTTGTACCTTTTGTATTATTCCTCGTGTGCGAGGAAAGTTATATAGTCGCCCCATTGAATCCATTGTAGCGGAAGTAGAATCATTGGCAAAAGAAGGGGTTAAAGAGATTAATATCATTGCTCAAGATACGACCAGCTATGGCGTAGATTTAGTGGGCTACTCTTTGTTACCTACTTTGTTAAAACAATTGGTTACGATTAAGGGAATTTCATGGATTCGATTATTTTATTTGTATCCTCATTTTTTTACAGAAGAGTTAATGGATTTGATTATTCGAGAAGATAAAATTTGTCCATATGTAGATTTACCACTACAACATATTGCACAAGGTGTATTAGAACGGATGAATCGTAAAGATTCAGAAGAGGATGTCCGAAAATTAGTAAAAAAATTAGCTAAAAAAGATAGAAAATTAACGTTACGTTCGACTTTTATTGTGGGATTTCCAGGAGAAACGGAAGAAGAATTTTTTCAGTTAAAGACATTTTTGCAAGAAACTGAATTTGATGATGTAGGAGTATTTACGTATTCTCAGGAAGAGGGAACACCAGCGGCCAAGATGACGGAACAAATTTCAGAAGAAGTCAAAGAGGAACGGTATCATACATTAATGGCTGTACAAGCACAGGTTTCAGAAAAGCGAAATCGGTTGTTAGAAGGAACGGAACATACGATGTTAATTGAACGGATTGAAAAAGAAGGAGAGGTCTGTCAAGCGGTAGGACGTATTGAAATTCAAGCACCTGAGGTAGATGGATTAACTTATTTGGATAATGCTGAAACGGTTTGTCCAGGTGATATGGTGCGAGTACGAATTGTACAAGGATTTGCCTATGATTTAGTAGCAGAATTAGTATAATTGAGGTGAGTCAGATGCAAGTTGAGATTATTACGGTTGGATCAGAATTGTTGTTAGGGGAAATTCTTAATCGCAATTCTCTCTTTTTATCGGAACAGTTGAATGCATTAGGATATTCTGTGTTATATCATACGACAGTAGGAGATAATATAGAGCGGTTACAGGCGGTATTAAAGCAAGCTCTTTTACGTGCAGATATCGTTATTACGACGGGTGGATTAGGACCGACACAAGGGGATATTACGAAAATAGTAGCGGCCGATGTGATGCAGGCACCTTTAGTCTTTCATGAAGAAGTGTATGATGACATAAAACAATGGTTAACTCGACGATACTCAAAACCAGTTATTACGGAGAATCAGAAACGGCAAGCAATGATTCCAGAGGGAGCTATTATTTTCTCTAATGAAGTAGGAACCGCTCCGGGAATAGCCATTCAACGAGAAAATAAGTGGATTATTCAATTGCCGGGACCACCACGGGAATTGCAATGGATGTTTTTTCAGCGTGTTGTAGCATTTTTACAGGAACAATTTGGTAATCAAGGATATATTGTATCTCGTTATATAAAGATATATGATTTAGGAGAAGCCTTGATAGAGTCCAAATTAATTGATTTAGAAAAGAACCATGCAAATCCTACGGTGGCTATGTATGCCCGTCCCGGATTTGTAGAAGTTCGCTTAACGGCGAAGGGAGGAACGCAAGAAGAAGCAAAAGCATTATTACAGCCATTACAACAGGAGGTGGAGAAAAGGTTAGGTAGGGTTGTTGTTAGTTATGACCAAGAAAATATAGCAGATGCATTGGGACGGATAGTAAAGGAAAAGCAGTTATCTATTAGTGCGGCCGAATCTTGTACGGGCGGTTTAATTGGAGCTTTTATTACAGATGTGCCTGGGTCTTCTGATTATTTTAAAGGAACTGTATGTACTTATACAAATCAGGCAAAAATGAAATTGTTGGGTGTGCGTAAAGAAACGCTAGAGGCATATACGGCGGTTAGTTCTAACGTTGCTAATGAAATGGCAAAAGGGAGCTTACGTATATATGATTCGGATATTGCTATTAGTACGACAGGAATTGCAGGTCCAGGGGGAGCAACAGAAACGCAGCCTGTAGGTTTGGTTTATACGGGGGTTACGGGTCCATGGGGAACGTGGATAAAGAAAGATGTGTATATGGGAGATCGATGCGAAATTAAGGTACGTGCCGCAACAAAAGCGATATATTATGCGGTTGCATATATTTTAAAACATACGGTATAGGAGAAAAAAACATGAGCGACAAACAGATAGCATTAGAAAATGCAATGAAAAAAATTGAGAAAGATTTTGGCAAAGGTTCTATTATGAAATTAGGAGATATTGCTGAAAAAATGAATTTAGAAGTTATTTCTACAGGCTCTTTGGCATTGGATTTGGCTGTTGGTATTGGTGGCTATCCACGTGGTCGTGTAATTGAAATTTATGGTCCTGAATCATCAGGGAAAACAACGGTGGCCTTACATGCTATTGCATCTGCTCAAAAAAATGGAGGTATCGCGGCTTTTATTGATGCGGAGCATGCATTAGATCCTGTATATGCAAGAAGATTAGGCGTAGACACAGCAGAATTATTGATTTCCCAGCCCGATAATGGTGAACAAGCATTAGAAATTACGGAAGAATTAGTTAGAAGTGGAGCTGTAGACATTATCGTAGTGGATTCGGTGGCTGCGTTGGTGCCTAAAGCTGAAATTGAAGGTGATATGGGTGACTCGCATGTAGGACTACAAGCTCGATTGATGAGTCAAGCGTTACGGAAATTGACGGGTATTATTTCTAAATCTAAAGCTATCGTTATTTTTATTAATCAATTACGTGAAAAAGTAGGGGTTATGTTTGGAAATCCTGAAACGACAACGGGTGGACGTGCTTTAAAATTCTATTCGTCTATTCGTATTGAAATTCGTAAAGGGGAAGCGATAAAAGTTGGTGGTGAATTTAAAGGAAATCGTGCTAAAGCAAAAGTTGTAAAAAATAAAGTGGCACCTCCGTTTAAAAACTGTGAATTTGATATTATGTATGGGACAGGTATTTCTCGTGAAGGAACGATATTAGATATCGGTTCATCTATGGATATTATTGAAAAAAGTGGGACTTGGTACTCTTATAATGGAGAACGATTAGGCCAAGGAAAAGAAAATGCTAAGACTTTTTTACGAGAACATCGTGAAGTAGCTGATGAAATAGAAAAAATTATTCGCGATACGTTGGCAGCAGAACCAGAGCGATTAGAAGAAGTAATGGAAGATAAACATTATGAAGAGGATGAAAATAATTAAGCATGATAAATAAAGAGGTGTATGGTAAAGCATTACGTTATTTGCAAGTTCGTTTTTTAAGCGAAGGCGAATTAGTGCAAAAATTAAACCGATATGGTGCAGTTGAAGGCGATATTGCGGCAGTTATTAACAAATTGAAGCAAGAACGGTTTATTGACGATCAGCGTTTGGCACTGGCTGTAGCCGAGCAGTATATGAAAAAAAAACAATATGGTCGATTATATATTGTTCATAAATTAAAAAGACGCTATTTGCCTATTCCGAGTATATTATCATCTTTAAATGAAAGAGATATAGCATGTCAATTGGTAAAGCAAAAATTTTTACAGGACGATGTAGACAAAAAAAAATTGCAAGATATTTAACAAATCGCGGTTTTTCTGTTTCCATAATCAGCGAAATATTGCATGAATACTTATATTAAAAACTATTTTAATTGATAAAAGAAACGCTTATTCCTGTCGTTTTTCTTGACATCAGTATAAAAAAATTTTACAATTAAAGTAGCCAAAATATATTTTGGTTATTGATAAAAAGAAGTTGTAAGGTTTTTTGAAGAAGATGTAATAATACATGTTAAAAAAAGCCGAATTTATATTCGGCTTTTTTTTATGACAAAGGAGGTGAATGATGTAATGATAGCTGTTATTGTAGCAGCGATTGTTTGTGGTGTTATTGGTACAGGAATAGGATATGTGTATCGTCGTAAGATCGCAGAGGGGAAAATAGGTCAGGCCGAAGTAGAAGCTGAGCGAATTTTGACAACTGCAAGACAAAATGGGGAAGCCCGTAAGAAAGAATTAGTCTTAGAAGGTAAAGAGGAAATTCATAAATTACGTAGTGATGCAGAACGAGAAAACAAAGAAAGACGAAATGAATTACAGCGATTAGAGCGTCGGATTTTACAAAAAGAAGAACATTTAGATAAAAAAATGGATTCTTTAGAGAAAAAAGAAGAATCGTTGCTTCATAAAGAAGAAGATATGGATAAAATGCAGTTGCAAATGAATGAACTGCAAGAAAAGAAATTAGCTGAATTAGAACGTATTGCGGGGATGACCTTTGAAGAAGCAAAAGAGGTATTGTTAAATACGGTTGAATCAGAAGTAAAGTATGAAAAAGCACAGTTGATTAAAAACTTAGAAGAAGAAGCAAAGAACGAAGCGGAAATGAAGGCAAAAGAAATTATTTCTTTAGCGATTCAGCATTGTGCGGCAGATCATGTGGCGGAAACAACGGTTTCCGTAGTGAATTTGCCTAATGATGATATGAAAGGTCGTATTATTGGTCGTGAAGGACGTAACATACGTGCTATTGAAACTTTAACAGGGGTTGATTTGATTATTGATGACACGCCGGAAGCAGTTATTTTATCTTGTTTTGATCCCGTGCGTCGAGAAATTGCACGTATTGCACTCGAAAAATTGATAGGTGATGGTCGTATTCATCCCGCTCGTATTGAAGAAATGGTAGAAAAAGCGCGGAAAGAAGTCAATCAAAAAAATCCGTGAAGCGGGGGAACAAGCGACATTTGAAACAGGTGTACATGGATTACATCCGGAAATTATTAAGACGTTAGGGCGTCTTCGCTATCGAACAAGTTACGGACAGAACGTACTCCGCCATTCGATTGAAGTATCCATGCTGGCAGGCGTTATGGCCGCAGAATTAGGTGTAGATGTAAAGCTAGCACGACGTGCAGGGTTATTGCATGATATTGGTAAAGCCTTAGACCGTGATATGGAAGGAACCCATGTTACGATTGGCACGGATTTAGCTAAAAAGTATGGAGAATCAAAATTGGTTGTTAATGCGATTGAAGCACATCATGGTGACGTAGAACCATTGAGTGTTGAAGCTGTTTTAGTTGCAGCAGCAGATGCTGTTTCCGCAGCACGTCCAGGTGCAAGAAGAGAAACATTAGAAAATTATTTAAATCGGTTGACGAAACTGGAAGAAATTGCAAAATCCTTTGATGGTGTTGAAAGTTGTTTTGCTATTCAAGCTGGAAGAGAAATTCGAGTTATGGTACAGCCTGAAAAATTAGAAGAAGCCGATTGTATTTTATTAGTGCATGAATTGTCAAAACGAATTGAAGCAGAATTAGAATATCCAGGACAAATAAAAGTAGTTGTTATTCGTGAAACACGAATGATTGATTACGCAAAATAGAAACAGTTAGTGGTAGGTTTTTTGCCGTAGAATTGCAACTGTTTTTTAGTTATCGGTGTAATTAGTGATAATACTGATTACGCCGATTTTGGTTTATAGAGAAAAAGGTATTTGTATTGATGTAGAGCTAATCGTACAGTGAACATTTTTTTATTATATAATTTAGGCACTAGGCTATTTCCTTTTGATGATTTTTTGGGGGGGAGATTTTTATAAATTTCTTGACAATATCAGAAGTTATCTGTAAAATAATTAGGTAAGCTTTTTACTTGGACTCCACTAGCCCCGGAGAAAAAGATCAAAGCTTGGGTGACTTATTCGATCAGGGAGGAATTATACAGCATGAAAACTACATTTATGGCCAATAAAGGCAACATCGAACGTAAATGGTTTGTTGTTGACGCTGAAGGTCAAACATTAGGTCGTCTTGCTGCTGAAGTTGCAAAAGTTCTTCGGGGAAAACATAAACCTATATTTACCCCGCATGTAGATACAGGCGATTTCGTTATTGTTATTAATGCAGCAAAAGTTAAATTGACCGGTAAAAAATTAATTCAGAAAACGTATTTCCATCATTCAGGATATCCGGGTGGATCTAAATTTACACAAGCCGGACATTTATTAGAAAAACGTCCGGAACGGGTGGTTGAAATGGCGATTCGTGGTATGTTACCTAAAAATAAATTAGGTGAACAAATGTATCGCAAATTAAATGTATATGCTGGTGCGGAACATCCTCATCAGGCACAGCAACCGACTGAATTAAAATTAAACATTCGTTAATACCAGGAGGAAGATTTCATGGCAGAAAAAACGTATTGCTACGGTACGGGCCGTAGAAAGACCTCCGTTGCTAGAGTTCGTCTGGTTCCGGGGCAAGGAAAAATTATTGTAAATAAAAAAGAATTAAACGACTATTTTGGTCGTAAGACATTAGAATTAATTATTAAGCAACCGTTAGTTTTAACGGGCATTGTTGATCAATATGATGTCATTGCTGATGTTAAAGGTGGTGGACCTTCAGGACAAGCTGGAGCGATTCGTCATGGTATCAGTCGTGCATTGTTAGAAGTTAATAGTGATTATCGCCAAAGCTTGAAAAAGGCTGGATTATTAACACGTGATCCACGTGAAAAAGAACGTCGTAAATACGGTCTTAAAAAAGCTCGTAAAGCATCGCAGTTCTCGAAACGTTAATTTTTCGATATGTCTAAACCCAGTAACTATATTGGTTGCTGGGTTTTTTTGTTTATTTTTCATAAGGCATAGATTTTTGGTTTGATAGGGAATAAAAGGCACTGCGTGGTCGATGGGATTTTAATTGCTTTGATAAGGTGGTAGTAGAGCGTAATTCAACTTGATTTTGGGCGACGGCGAGAAAACGATAAATATGATTCTAATTGCTTTTTGTAAGGGGTTTTTATATAATTAAATCATCCTAGATTTTATTTTATATCAGTATATTATTAATAGGAGGATAAGGGTATGTGGCGAAAAAAGGTAACATTAGGAATGACTATATTGGCTGTATGTGGTATGGTTGTAGCACAGGGAGCAGAATATACTATTTTAGAAAAAACAGAACGTATTGAAACTTCGTTGTATGGTACGCCGCAAACCGGAGCACTTCAAGATCGATTACAAGCCTTAGCGAACACGTTAAGGCTTAATCAAGCAAGTACCGATAATTTGCAGGAAATGACAGATGGACTATATAAGGATGTATATGGTAATGATGGCGAAAAGTTATCTGTGTTGACGACACTTAATTTGTTACAAAGTGTGTATGCCCATAAAGTTACAGATGAACCAGTAGTGGTACGGCTAGAAAATATAGAAGAAAGCATTTTTGGTCATACACAAGAAGGATCGATACAAAAGAGATTATCGGTTTTGCGACAGGTTATGTTGGGTAATCATAAGTATACTCCTCAATTGGTGGTAATCCCTGCAGGTATGCTTATTCCGTTGCAAACGTTGGATGCTATTGATTCAGTATCTGCTCAAGAAGGAGATATTATTCGTTTAGCTGCTACGAAGGATATACGTGTAGGCGATGCAATTGTCATTCCAGAAGGCACTACGACAGATGCCATAGTAGGTACGGTGCGCAAGGCACGGCGGTTTGGTATTGACGGAAAGCTTGAGTTGAAATATCAATATATACGAGGTATTGATGGTACGGCTATTGCATTGAAATGTGCCGATGTCAATTCTCAGGAGTATCAGCATATGGCTAATGCAGCAGGTGCTTCTGCAGCTGGGGCATTGATTTTAGGTCCAGTAGGATTGGTGGGAGGTTTATTTGTACATGGACAGGAAGCAGTGTTACCAAAAGGAACAACCGTTTATGTGCAGACTGTCAATACCATTGAAGTAAGTGGAGTAAAACAGCTTTCTACGAATGTTATGCAATTAGCGGATAAAGTGGCTGAAAGTGTTCCTGTGACTAAATTGGTAGGTGCAACAGCACCGCGTGTGCCTGTTCCTGTATCGCTCACGTCTACGGTAGATAGTAAGGAAAACCAGGGAGAAGAAAAAGCAGTATCTGTGGTAGATGTTGAGTCTACAAAATTTTCTGCGATGAATGGGCATGCACAGAAAATGCTTGTAAATAAGAACGATTTAAAAATTATCCCATCAAATCAGGCCGTAGATAATAAGCTAGTTGATGAAAGCCAACGCTCAAAGAAAAAAGTAGAAACAAAAGCAGTAAAGGGGAAGACATCTGAGCTAAAACAGAAGGAGGGGGTACAAAGTGGAAATGATGATGAAATCATCGTTACCATTAAACCTACTCGTAAAGGCGGTAAAAATGAAAAGTAAGCATGTTACTATTATTGGTATAAGTGTTATGTTAGGTAGTATTTCAATTACTTCGCTGGCGGCGGATAGATCTCCAGTTGCATTGCCTAACCAAGAGGCGGTACGGATGGTTGCTGATACAGTGGCTATGCAGCAGCACGATGGATATGTTATGGCTCGGGGAAACGTAGAAATATATTATCATGCGAATTTATTGAAGACGGATTATATTGAGGGAAATACGAACACAAAAGAATATCACATTCCCGATAAAATTAGCGTGCTTTATGGTACGGATCGGCTTATTTTAAATAAGGTTACATATTATCAAAATAACCAGAAGGCAGTGATGGATCAGGCGGAAGGCAATTGGTTGAATGGAGCAATTTATTTTCGCGGCCAACAGGTTTCTTTGCAAGATGGTGTGTTACACATAAAAAAAGGAATGCTTACGACACCGCATGCAGTAGCTAAAGTCCCTGATTATTATGTCACAGGTGAAGATATTATTATTGATAAAAAAAGAAAACTTACGATTAATAATGCCCAATTTTGGTTTAAAAACACTTGTTTATTATCGTATGGAACGTATGAAAAAAATGTCGGACATGGGAAAAGTGCGATGCCTTGGTTATTTTCGTTGTTTCCGAAACCCATTTATAAAAGTTATGAAGGATGGAGTGTTACTGGGGCGGTTTCTTTTCCTTTAAATGAATCCGGTGATTTATTTATTGAAGGGGAATATACAGCATCTGCAAGAAATCATATTCGTCCGACGTTACAATTTGCTCGGTATGTACGGAGTGGTGTTTTTTCTATTGGTTATAAGGAAGAGTTAAGTACAGATATAGAAGCGCCTACTTGGATTACGAAATGGCCTAATGTAGAGTATGTATCATCCCGTTTGTATTTAGGGAAATCATCCTTTTTTTTGAAATGGAAAATAGATAGAGGTTATTGGCGGGAAAATCATCAGGTTTCTGGTTGGCATTGGGGGATAAAAGGAGAAGTTTCTCATCAGCCTTGGGCTATTTGGCCTAAAGCATATGTTCAAGGATATATTGGATTTCAAAAAGATGGGTATTCCAGACAAAAACAAGCTCGATTTGATCGATATGGTGGAATTTCGTTGACACAGCGATTGACTTCCAAAGGATGGGCTACTTTTTGGTATAAATACCATGATATTCAAGGAAAAACACCATATCGGTTTGATGCTATTGAATATCCTCGACAAGAAGGGGTTTCACTAGGATATGCTATTACGGATAAGGATGTATTTTTATATTCGTTGACACGAGATATAGACACTCATCGTTTACAGGAAAGGCAATATACATGGATTCGTGATTTACACTCTGCTACATGGAGAGCGACGTATAAACAAGTGAAAAAGAAATGGGATATTTCTTTTGTTATTAAAGATTTGTAATAAAAAAGATAGACGATTGAATAAATCGCCTATCTTTTTTTCGGTAATTAATATTCAGGTGGACGTGACGTGCGTGTCCGAGGCATGACTAATGAATCGCCTGGATGGGTATGATATTTTGGCGCAGGTATTGTGAACCCCCGTCCAACGACTTCTGAGGCATCGCTGATAATCATAAAAGCTGAGGAATCTAGTTTATTTACAATTTCTTTTATTTTAGATACTTCCGTTAATTTGATAACGGCATAAATAATCCGTTTATCTTGCATAGTATAAGCACCTTGACCGTATAAATAAGTTGCACCATGTCCAATATAGCGCATAAGGACATTCGCTATTTCTTCAGCATGATTAGAAATAATGATAACGGATTTTCGTTGTTTCATGCCGATTACGACTTTATTGGTAACAATAGTAGCGATGGTAATACCGACAAAAGTGAGCACCGCCGGTTCTAAAGAAAACATATAGGCTGAACATAAGAGAACTAAAGTATTCATTCCCATTACAACATTTCCCATTTCTAAGGAGTAGTATTTTTTTACAATAGCGGCTACGACATCCATGCCACCGCTATTGACATTATATTTATAAAGAATACCAAAGCCGAATCCAGTTGTGATGCCTCCAGCTATACAAGATAACATGGGATCTTTGATGATATCCCATTGTGCAGTAAAAGCAGTCAAATCAATTGCCGCGGAAAAGAGAACGGTACCGATTAAACTAATTAAGGTATAGGTTTTTCCCATATATTTGTAACAGGCAATCATAATGGGAATATTTAAAATAAACACGGTTGTTCCCACGGGGAAACCTAAGGCGTAATAAATAATAATCCCAATTCCACTTAAGCCACTGCTCAATAAATGGTGAGGGATAAAAAAGGCGTTGATACCTAAACCGCAAATAATATTACCGACAATAGCAGCAATATATGGTTTTGCTTTGTTTAATATAGAAAAGAAATGGATTAAAGACATAATATATCTACTCCTAATATAGTTAAATGATTGTCATTTGGGATAAAAAAAAGTATAATTGATAAATATGAAGGATATCATCAAGCGAACTTAACTGAAATTATTATAACATAGAGGGATACTGATTTAAAATATGGAATAAGCTTTATTATTGGATTTGATGTGGGAGTAGATATGTGGGAAGAAAAAGGCTGTGGCAAAATTAATTTAGGTTTGGCTATTACGGGACGATGCACGAATGGGTATCACACGATTAATACGGTATTTCAGTCGATTGGATTAGCGGATATTATTCAATTTACAGAAGCTTCTACATTTCGACTTACGTGTACACATCAGGGGCTTCCATGTGATGAAAGTAATTTGGCTTATAAAGCATATCAGTTATTGCGTACATATGCCAAAAATAAAACACCGTTACATATTCATATAAAAAAAATATACCTATGGCGGCTGGGTTAGCAGGCGGAAGTGCAGATGGAGCTGCTGTTTTACGCGGATTAAATCAAATTTGGGAGTTACATTTGTCGGTAGATGAATTATGTCAATTGGGAGAAACGTTAGGTGCAGATGTTCCATTTTGCATACACGGGGGAACCATGCATGGTATGGGCAAGGGGGAAATCTTGAAAAAGTTACCATCGCTGCCACCTTGGCATGTGGTGTTGCTACATCCTGATGTAGCTGTGCAGACAAAAGAGGCATATGCTTTATTTGATCAACGTCAACAGGTTGAATTGGTTCCGATGCAAGAGATTATACAATGTGTATATGAAAAAAATATGATTCGTTTGGTTTCTATTTGGAAAAATACTTTTGAAGAATTAGTACTTCCGGAAAAGCCGTTAATACAGAAGTGTAAAGCTCTGTTTTCGGCATTTGGCATTCCTTCCTTGATGAGTGGCAGTGGATCGGCTGTATTTGCATTGATAGCTTCTGACGTAGATGAAAAACAATTACAAATGTTGGCGAAAGAAGCACACCACCAAGGTATTGCTTATTATAGGACAACGTTAATAGGGTGAGGGTGTATTAAATGGATAAGAAAAAAGAATATACATTAGCGCCGATACAATTAGACACGTATCGTTCACTCCGTGAAGTGGTAAGTGATGCATTGCGACAGGCTATAAAAGATGGGCGATTGTCACCAGGACAGCGATTGCGAGAAATAACGTTAGCAGATACTTTGGGTGTCAGTCGGACACCAATACGAGAAGCGATACGACAATTAGAGCAAGAAGGGTTTGTCGTGATGGTACCGAGAAGAGGGACTTATGTTGCCGATATATCGCTTAAAGATATTGCACAAGTATTTGAAATTCGAGGAGCCTTAGAAGAATTAGCTGCCGGATTGGCAGCCGAGCGGATTACTACGGAAGAATTGGAATGCTTGGAGCGTATTTTGGTGGAAATTAATGGATATATTGAACGAGATGAATTTGAACGTATTGTGGATGCAGATGTACGGTTTCATGATGTATTATATCATGCGAGTCGAAATCAACGATTAGTAGATATTTTACATAATTTACGTGAGCAGATGTTGCGTTTTCGGTCTATATCTATGCATTATCCGGGTAGACTTACGGCAACGTGGGAAGAACATCGTCAAATGGTGGAAAATATTGCTGCTCATAATAGTTCTATGGCACGAAAAGTGGCTAAGCGGCATATGGAAAATTCAGAAAAAACGCTATTAAAAGGGATTAGAGAGGATAAAAAATCTCTTCAGCAATGGAAAAAATGGTACCATGATGCGATAAAAGAATAAATATATGGAGGACATGAAATCTTAGTAGGGATTTCATGTTTTTAATTTTTATTATAGTAAGGAGAGGTAGTATATGTATCAAAAAGTAACGACAGAAGTTATAGAAAAATTGCAACATATAGTAGGCCCATCTTATGTAAAAATGAATAAAGATGAGCTAATTTCCTATTCATCGGACGAAAGTATGGCACCTGAATTGTGGACAATGCCGGAAGTAGTTGTAGCCCCAGCTAATGCAGAAGAAATTGGGGCTATAATTAAACTTGCTAATGTTTATCATATTCCCGTCACCCCACGCAGTGCAGGTACAAGCGTAAGCGGCGGTGCGATTCCTGTTTGCGGCGGCATTGTGGTATTGTTAGAACGGCTTAATCGTATTCTTGAATTGAATGAAGAAGGGTTATTTATGGTCGTTGAAGCAGGTGTACGTACGGTAGATATACAACAAGCAGCACGAGAAAAGGGGTTGTTATATGCAGGGGATCCGTGTAGTGCCGATAGTTGTTTAATTGGTGGTAATTTAGCTACAAATGCAGGGGGGAATAAAGCGGTGCGGTATGGGACAACACGGCATCAAGTATATGCTATTGAAGTAGTTTTACCAACAGGAGAAATTGTGGAACTCGGTGGCAATTTAAAAAAATGTTCGACTGGTTTTTGTTTAGAGCAATTGATTATTGGTTCGGAAGGAACATTGGGCGTTATTACAAAAGCTACGTTGAAATTAATTCCAACACCTTTGTATCATTTTGATGCATTGGCGGTATTTACTGATTTATCAAAGGCAATTAACTTTGTGCCTAATTTAATAAAAGAAAAATTGAATCCGACTTCTGTTGAGTTTATGGACAATCGCTTTGTTAAACGGGCGAATGAGTATTGTCGATTACAACTGCCGCATTGGCAAGATGGGTATTATGTTATTGTTTCTTTAGATACATATCGGGAAGAAGAATTACAGGATAATATTGAACGCTTATCGAATATATGTGAAGCGGCAGGTGCAACGGATATATTAGAAGCCGATGAACGTATTTGGCGAGTGCGGCGGAGTTGTTTGGAAAGCACGCGTGAATTATCGAAAGAAGCCACCTCGGAAGATTTAGTAGTACCTGTTTTGCGAATTGCTGAGTGTATTGAAACTGTTGTACAGATGGCAGCGGCATATGATTTTCAAGTATTTTGTTTAGCTCATGCGGGAGATGGTAATTTACATTTTCAGATTTTACGAGGCAATTTAGAAAAGACGGAATGGGAAAGACAGCTGGCTGATTTTCGTAAACAGGCATATCCATTTGTATATTCTTTAGGAGGTAAATTGTCAGGCGAACATGGTATCGGCGTAAAACGAGTTGATTATATGGAAACATACACGAATCCGGTAGAGTTGATGATGATGAAGAAAATTAAGCAGGCTTTAGATCCTAATTCTATTTTAAATCCTCGTAAGGTATTGAATGTAGAATAGAATATATAATTGTATTACAGGCAGGGAAAAAGTATTTTCCCTGCCTGTAATACAAATGAAGTGTATATAATAATTAATATCATGTAATATCGATACTAGATTATATAAAAATAATTTTAAAATATTATCTAAATCTTAAAAAAATAACATAATTTTATTCAGTTTCAACGAGATAACTCGACTTATCTTGACATGAATATGGGAAAACAAAGATAATTGTATTATATAAAATCGGAAGAAAATAAATAATATCATTTATAAAGTGACACATAAATTTATATAGTTAGGTAGTAATATAAGTAATAAAATTGTATATAAATATTTAATGAATATAGGGAGAAGATCGTTCGCGGCAACATGAATGTATTAATAGAAAGAAAGGTAGGCTATGAAAAATGACTATTACGCTTTCAAAAGAAACATTAGTGAAACGGACTGTAGAGAATATTTTACATGATTATGCACATGCTACAGGTATTGCATGTGTTTATGTAGATATTCGGGGACATGAACGATCTACGAAATATAAATTTACGAAGTTTTGTCAATTTATGAGAAGCATACCAGCTTTTCGGGATCGGTGCTATCAGTGCGATTTATGTGGCGGTGTAGAGACTTTAAAAAGACAGTATTGTTGTCCCTATCGCTGCCATTCTGGCTTGGTGGATTTTGCTGTGCCTATTATTCAAGAAAATAAATTATATGGATTTATTATTTCGGGACAAGTGGTTTTACAGGATAAGCGGATAGAATATTTACAGCAACCTACGTATTGGCATGATAACGCTAATGCAAAACTTTATTTTGAGTCAGCACCAGCGTATCGGTATGAAGAAATTATGAGTGCATCGAGAGTGTTACAAACATTGGTGGTATCTCAATTTCCTTGTTGTTTGCAAGCTCAGGGATATAATATGAGCGTATTGACAGAAAATGAAAGAGATATGCAGGAACCTGAGGAAATTAATATTAGACCAGAAATAAAAACGGCAATATCTTTTATTAAACGTAATTTGCATAGTAATTTATGTTTAAAAAGAATTGCTGAAGAAATTTTTTTAAGTGAATCTTATTTATCGAAGATATTTAAGCAAGAAATGAATATGAATTTAATGCAATATATTAATCAATGCCGGATTTGTGAAGCAAAAAAGATGTTATGTCAAACAAATGAATCTGTTGATTGCATTGGGAAAAAATTAGGTTATCATAGAACTAGTTATTTTTGCAAAATATTTAAACAATATACAGGAGAAACTCCGCATGTATATCGAAAAAGAAATAGCATAGAAAAATAAGTTGTATTTGTGAAATAATTCATATAAAACAAAAAGCCGCATTCAGAAGATG